>RECR01000064.1 GCA_007693955.1 Gloeocapsa sp. DLM2.Bin57 | reverse complement strand
AACAAGAATCTCCCGTTATAATGCGTAGCATTTAGCGGGGGGAGTGTCAATTTAAGACCGTTCAATCTGATTAATATAATTATCCACTACATCTTCTAACTCTAAATAGGGGCGTTTTTGAGCTTCCCGTTGAGATCTGTTAACTTGTAAAAAAGTAGATCTAGCACTCATGACCCCATTTCCTAAATTGATGAGGTAAGAAATTGAGTACAGAATTAATTAAATGATCAATAACGATCATCATAAGATTTGATCAAATCGTTGAGCTCTTCTCTTAACTCTCTTTTAATAATCACTAATCGTTGTTGAACTAGATTAAGTTGTTGTAACTGTTTTCTCACCGATTGAGGATCATCGATAACAAGTTCAATCTTAGTGGCAATTTCTTCTATATCTAATCTATCAACCATTTTCCTAACCTAAGTGTGGTTATTTTTTTCTAGATTATACACTCAACGCAATAAAAAGCGTAAATAAACTCTTACGGGAAACTGATAGTATTCTAGTATCAACCAAACTAAACATAATAGATGACTCAAAAAAGTTACCACAGTCCAAAACCAAGGTAACCAAGCTAAACTACTTCCTGGTAGGGGGGGGAAGAGATAACTAGCTAAACCGACGATTGTTGTTGGTAACAATACCCATAAAATACCTAAAACCAAATATAGCCAACCGAAATTAACGCCTTCAGGATTAACCCTAGTCCAGGTTTTTTGATTCCATTGCCAAGTCATGGGTAATTGGGTATCTACAGCGGTTAAAGTTTGTTGTTCTACATCTGCACTAAAGATATGTTGACAGCAATCACAAGCAAAAGCATCCATTAAAGCTATACTATGAATACGTCCTTGACGACAAAGAGGACAGAGATAGTCATGATGATAATTAAGGGGGTATGGTTGCTGTTTCATAGCTTAGGCTAGATTATTATTAAACTGTTGTAACTTGGTTTGGAATAAATCAAAAAGAGTTTGTTTAGCTATTTCTTTACCTTGAGCTAAATTACCTGGAGCATCCATAAAGATAATGCTATCTACTGGTTTAAGAGCGAATAATTGAAAGATTAATTCAGCTACAGGTACAGAAATAATGGTTACTTTTTCCTCGAATATTTTTTGCATTTCAATCGCATCTACTTCCTCAGCAAAAGCATAGATTACTTTTTTTTCTAACTCTGGTTTTGTGCGATGTTGAATAGTAGTAATTAACCAATTTTCTTGGGGATTTTGACAGATAAAATAAGCTAAGTTATTTAAATCTTTAGCTAAGTCTAGTAATGTGGGAGCTACTGCTTGCTGCATAATAGTTAAAGGTATCCCATATTCAGGTCCTTCTTGTACTAATTGCTCAATTTGTTGGTTTAAAGTTAGCATTTTATTTAGTAAATTAATTTTCCTCTTTTATTAATATAACGACATTGACCACCTAAAACAACTTCGGCGATACCATTGACAAAATTAGCAGCAAAATCAAAACGAGGCTCGACAATTATTTGTCCAAGTTTGTTAATATAACCCCAGAGGTTGTTTCTTTTCACAGCTGCGAGCCCTTCAGAAAAGCTATAAGCCCAATCAAATTGAGGCTCTATGGCTATTGTACCTAATGTATTAATATAACCCCATTTTTCTCCTGTAATCAAGAGACCGAGAAATTTAGTTTCCATCAGAATAGGTGCTAAACCTTCAGAAAAATCTAAAGCATTGAGATATTGAGGTTGAATAACTATATTTCCCTGATTATTAATATAACCCCAGAGGTTATGAATTTTCACAGCTGCAAAACTATTAGAAAAATTACGACCATCATCTCTAGGAGGAATAACTAATTTTCCAGTTTTATCAATATAACCCCATTTGTTATTAATCCTGACTTTAGCAAAACCTTCAGAAAAGCTGCTCACTTCGTCGAATTGTGGTTCAATGACTATATTACCATATTGGTCGATATAACCCCAACTCATGCCGAGACGAATTGCTGCTAATCCCTCGCTGAAGTCGTAAACATCGTTAAATTGAGGATTAATGACGATGTCTCCTTGGATATTAAGATAACCCCATTTAGATTGTAGGAAATACCATTTAGTTTGTTTAAAAGAAGCTAAACCTTCAGAAAAGTTACCGACGTTATCAAATTGAGGGGGAATCTGTAGTTTACCTTCGTGGTTGATAAATCCCCATTGACGAGCTATTTTTACTGGTGCTAAACCAGAGTTAGTAAAATATCTAGCTTGGTCAAATTGTAAACCGATGATTAGTTTACCATCAGGATTAATGTAACCGTATTTTTTATCTACTTCTACGAGTCGAGGAAGAGTTTGGGGAATAGGGGTAATTGGTTTAGTTACGGTTGGGATAGGGGGTTTAACTAGAGTTAAATCTTGTAAAATTTCCGTGGGGGATTGATAGCGTTTTTTTAACGCCATAGCTACCATTTTATTGAGGATATTGCGTAATTGTGGACTAACGGGGGTGGTAAGATAGTCTTGCCATACCCAATCATTTTCGTTAGCATCAAAAAGATCGAGGGTATCTATTTGGGTGAGGAGATGAAGACAGGTAACCCCGAGGCTATAGATATCACTAGCGAAGGTGGGTTTTCCTAAAGCCTGTTCAGGGGCTGTATAACCTGGTGTACCGATAATTGTACCAGTTTTAGCTAATAAAGTTTTAGTAGCTAGTTTAGCTGCGCCAAAATCTACTAAGACTAATTGGTAATCGCTTTTACGTCGGATGATATTTTCTGGTTTGATATCCCGATGGATAACGTTATGTTTGTGGATAAATGCTAAGACGGGGAGGATACTTTCCAAGAGTTGTTTAATGTCTGTTTCAGAGAATGACCCTTGTTTGGCTAATTCTGTGGCTAAATTATCTCCATCGATAAACTCTTGAATCAAATAGAGGTGATCTTCTTGTTCAACATGGGCTAGAAGTTGGGGTATTTGGGGATGTTGTCCTAGTTTATCTAATTGCTGGGCTTCTTGCTCAAAAAGTTGTTTAGCTTTGTGGATTTCGGAGGGATTAAGGATATCTGGTAAGAATTGTTTAATGACGCAAAGTGGTTGAGAGGGTATGTCTAAATCAATGGCTAAAAAAGTTCTGCCAAATCCTCCCTGGGCGATCAATCTTACAGCAATATAACGATCCTTGAGGGTTAATTTTGCTCCACAATTTTGACAAAAGCGATTTTTGGGTAAGTTTTGGGGTTTTTGACAATGGGGATTGAGACAATAGCTCATAATCAGCTACTATGATTTGGATTGACGCATTAATAAAAAGCTGATACTGAGGGTAGTTAAGGCTACTGTTAAGAATACTGGTAGATTGAGCCATTGACTATCAGAAGCCACGGTTAAACCAGATAATTCAATTATGGTTAGTAAGGTAGCGGGAATAGCGATCGCCAGGAGTAAACTAGCAACTATAACTCTAGATGGCCTCATAGGTTAAAATAGATATTCTGGTTAGATTATAGCGAAAAATTATGATTAAAAGAGTAGGTGTAATCGGGGGTGGGCAATTAGCCTCGATGATGCTACCCTCCGCGGCTAAATTAGGTTTAGAATTAGTTGTACAGACTCCGAGTAAGGATGATCCTGCAGCTGTTAAAGGTGTAGAAGTAGTTTTAGGGGCTATAGATGATGCGATCGCCACTGCTAAATTGGCGAGTTTAACTGAGGTAATTACTTTTGAGAATGAGTTTATTAATTTAGAGGCTTTACAATCTTTAGCTAATCAGGGTGTGTGTTTTTATCCTAGTTTAACTAGCTTAGCTCCTTTATTGGATAAATATGAGCAGAGATGTTATCTAGAGAAAATCGGGTTACCGATTCCTGAGTTTAAGAGTTTAACTACCCAAGAAGATATTAACTCGGTAAAAGAATTTCCTGTGGTTTTAAAAGCCCGACGTCATGGTTATGATGGACAAGGAACGTTTATAGTTAAGGATTTAGTAGAGTTAGAGACAATCTGGCAAAAATTAGGTTGTCGGCAAATGCTGTTAGAGAGTTACATTCCTTTTAGTAAAGAATTAGCGGTAATGGCAGCCCGTAATAGTCAGGGAGAAATCGCTATTTATACTGTAGTAGAAACCCAACAACAAGAACAAGTCTGTCGCCGTGTTTATGCACCTGCTCTGATTTCTGCTAAGATTAGTTTAGAAGTTGAGGCGATCGCCCGTACTTTATTAGAAAAACTAGATCTAGTGGGTATTGTGGGGATAGAGTTCTTTTTAACAAAGGATAACCGAGTTTTAGTGAATGAAATCGCCCCTCGTACTCACAATTCAGGACATTATACTATTGACGCTTGTAATATTTCTCAGTTTGAGATGCACTTAAGGGTAATTGCGGGTTTACCTTTGGATGATCCTAGTTTACAATGTCAGGGTGCGGTGATGGTCAATCTTTTAGGTTACGAATATAATATAAGTGATTATGCCCACAAGCGACGTCAATTAGAGAATCTTCCCCAAACTACGGTACATTGGTATGATAAGTTAGAATCTCGACCTGGACGCAAACTCGGACACGTAACTACTTTATTAAATGACTCTCAAGACTTACAGCAATTAAGTTTAATAGCCGAAAAAATAGAGTCTATTTGGTACTTTTAAGGTCCATCTTCCCATTCTGGGGCTAATTGCTGATAATCTAATTGTGCTGCTGCAGGATGACAAACAATACAGCTTTGATGATTAACTACTTCGGGTAATTCTACGCGTGGGTGAAGTGCGCGAAAATAGCGGGATTCTCTCGCGTAAAGGGGTTGACGTTCTTGAGGTCTTAAAGGACGTGATATAGTCATCATATATTGCCAGATAACGACTTGAGAGATTCTGACTAGGTTATCTACACTAGTACCATAGTGGTTTTGAGGTCTTTCTAAGATTTGTTGCCAAGTTTCGGTGGGTAAAACTTCTGCGGGAATGGGGATATGACAACTAGAACAATTGTCTATATATACAGCTTTAGCAGTCTCTAAATTAGTAGTGGAGGGAACTGGTGTAATTCCTTGAGCAATAATAATAATAGCTAGACAATAACTAAGAAAGGGTAGAATATTAAACATTAGTCAACTATTTGTAATTGTTGTGCTTGGGTGATAGGAATATGTAAACCAGTTTCCGTTTGGGTTGGCTCTCCTGGAATAGTAATCACTAGATTTTTATTGTGAATATCGGTTAACTTATCACTACCGACGATACTTTGAAATAAGTCTGGATCGATAGTAACGTTATAAATCTGGTTATCTGCTCCAACCGCTTTTAATAAGTACTGATTATTCCTAAATGATGACCCATTCACTTTAGCGCGAATTTCAGATATTGTGATATTATCAGGACAGAAAAAGTTGACAGGATTTTTACTAAAATCCGAACAGATTAAGATCTCATCTACCCTAGCCATAATTTTCCTAAACTCAGTATAATCAGGCTCGGGAGAATCACCACCATAGTTAGCTTGTTCTTTAATATCTTCTGAAGCGTTAAGCATCACTTGAGTAAGGGATTGGCGATCGCGTCGGGATAAATCAGGAGATAGATAAACACCAGATCCAGGAATTGCTCCACTGACATGAATAATCCTTAAATCAGGGTCATCTTTGCGGATTGAATCTCCTATAGCTGCAGCTCCCGCGTCAACTTCTCCCTGTTTAATTTTATTGACAATATCTTGACCACGATTACCTGTATCTACACTAACTGTTTTACCATAAAGTGTATAAGCAGGCATATAAAAACTTGAAGCAGAGTTAAGCCCTCCCAAGGCTATGATGGTAGTTGGTCCTAAATCATCGATAGATTGAATTGGACTATCTCTTCTGACGAATAATCCCCCTTCATAATAAGTACTTTCTGGGAACATCGCCGCTAAATAGGTATAATCATGATCGATAGCCCAGATAGAGTTAATCGGAGATAGAGTAAAAGCGATATCCCATTGTCTTTTAGCGATTCTGTTTCTAGCTTCTTGATAACTAAGACTGCGATCGCCCTCGATAATCACGTTAATTTTTTTACCTTTGAGAAAATCCCAATAGTTAGCGGGTACTAATTCTGCTTCAAGGTGACTTTCTAAGTCTAGATAGTCATCAGGATACCAGAGATGACCTATCTTAATCGTATCAACGCTAAGTTTGGGTTTAGTCAAATAGGGTATAGATTTTACCCCTAATCCGATTCCTGCTAAAGCTACAACTGATGAGATAGCTAAGATTATTTTTGTTATGGGTGATTTTCGTGGTTTTCGTAGTTTTGGTGGAGGTATATTTTTTAAAGCTTCTAAAGCTTCTTGAGCAGATGGATAACGATCTTGATAATCCCACTTTGTCAGCTTGTTAATAAACTCTTTTAAGGGAGAATCTAAATTAATTGCTTTATCCTCCCAAATCAAGCCATGAGGAGTTCTTCCTAACTCATTTAATCTACACCCAGTAGCTGCTTGAATCGCTACCATTCCTACTGCATATAAATCACTAGCAAACTTAGTGTTACCATGATGTTCTTGTTCAACAGGCATATAACCCTTACTACCTATTATCGTTCCTGATTTATTAGCTTGTTCGGTTACTTGTTTAATTGCACCAAAATCTATCAGTACTATTTTCTGATCTTGTTGACGACGAATCAAGTTAGCGGGTTTAATATCGCGATGAATAATATTTTGTTGGTGGACACAAGCTAAAGGCTCTAGAATATCTTCTAATAGCTTGATAACTTCTTGTTGTGTCCAGGGGTGTGAACCTGGTATGATTTGATCTAGGGTATCTCCTTCTATATATTCTTGTACTAGATAAAAGCGTTGATTTTCTGCAAAATAAGCAAATAATTTAGGGATACAGTAATGATTTAGTCCATGTAGAATATCTGCTTCTTGTTCAAATAAGCGTTTAGCTCTAGAGATAGTCCCTCCCGAGGATACGGATGGTTTTAAAAGCTTAACTACACAGTTAGGGTGTCCCGGTTTATCCCTATCTTTAGCTAAATAGGTTTTGCCAAAACTCCCTTCACTTAATTTTCTAATAATTTCATAGCGATATTTTATGATAGTTCCTGGTGATGGGTCATCTGGTGATGGTGGTGGTGGAGGTTGAGTGTCTGATTGACTGGAATTACCAGGGTTAGGTATTTCTTGTGTTGGTTCTCGTTCTGGTGGTGGTTTTTCTGGTAGTTTTTCTATGATTATTTCGTTATTAATAACCTTATCTATAAAATCCGCCATCTCATCGGTTATATTTTGAAAAACTTCAGGATAATCAGCAAATCCCCAGTTTTGTTGTTGGGGTGAATAAAATAACTTATAGAGTTGGTCAGAATTTAACTGACTAGGATTAACTCCTTGACAATTAATGATTAATTTTACTGAATCAGGATTAACTATTTTCTGTGATAAATCATTCCAACGAACATTATCAGTATTATTTAATAATTCTTGTAGGTAAATTACCTTAAAATCTGGTATCTGGGAATTAGTCATATATGATATGCTCCATCTCTCACCCAATAAGGCTCTCGCAAATCTTGTGCTAGCTTAGAGGGTGTCTCATTACTAGTATATACCGCTAAGTTCTGTATTGCTCTAGAACAAGCCACATAAAATAATCTTTTTTGTTGTGCTAGATTTATCTTTGCTTCTTCTCTACTTAATTGGGGATTAGTATAGGGAAATACATCTTTTTTGAGACCAGCTACTGCGACAAAAGCAAATTCTAAACCCTTGGATGCTTCCATGGTGATAACTTTGATATAAGGAGAATTAAGGTCTATTTCACTTCCATCCACGTATTTAACGGGTAATTCTATTTGATTGAGTCTATCTACGTATTGATGAGCGATCTTTATAGAAGGACAAATCAACGCAGCACCAGTTAAAGGCATTCTATAGGTTTTGGCTGAATTAATAAAGAATGTTTTAATTTTTTGGGCTTCTTCTTCTTCGTTTTTACAAAAGTAAACCGTTGGTATTTCCCCTTTTCTTAAGGATGGTTGATAGTTATCTTCGGGATAAAGAATACTACGATAGGCAGTTACTATTTCCCCTGTGTTGCGATAATTATAGTTAAGATCCAGAATATGACCTTTAAGGATTTGATGTACTTGTCTCCAATTAAAGCCTCTTCTATAGATAGATTGGGAAGAGTCTGCTGTGATGAAAACATTCTTTTTATCCCTGACTCTTTTTAAAATAAACTTCAAGGATACTGGTGATAAGTCTTGGGTTTCATCGATAATAATCCCGTCATATTCCTTGATATTGTTATCTTTTTGGGCTAATTCTAAGGCTTTTATTCTAAATTCTTCTTCCGTAGTTAAACCTTCTCTAGATAATAACTGTTTAAAGTATTGATAGACTTCCCACATAAATTTTTTATCTATTTGCTTAACTATTGTTGCTGAATTAAACTCTAAATAATCTTGTTCATTAATTAACCCACAACCTTCTATAACTTCGCTTATTTCTCTGTATAGATAATCATATCCTTTTTTTTCTAGTCTATCTGCAGCTGCCAACCAATTAAATCTTTGTACTCCTGTAAACTTATGATTATCTCGCACGTATATTAATGCTTGTTGGATACCTTCTAAAGATTGCTGTTGACTAAGGATTGGTTGTTTACTATATCGACTTAAGTAATAACTGGTTATTTCTGAATCTACAGTTTCAATTGTTACCTTGTTAATTTCATCTCCTAATAGTTGGGCTAAAAGTTTACGAGCATAGTTAATTAAAGCACTACTATGGGCTGTAAACAGAATTTTTTCATGTCCTAATTCGATAAACTTTTTGACTCTATAGATAGCTAAGACGGTTTTTCCTGTTCCAGGTCCACCTTTCATTAAGACTGCTTCATTGATTTTGTAGTTACAAATTCTTTCTTGTTCTTCGTCTAATTTTAATAAAAATTCGGTAATATTTCCTGCAAAAAAGTTCTCTATATCCTCTATTTTTTCTACTAGTCTTTCTGGTTGTCTCTCTAGGTTTTCTATTTGCGGTGGATATAAATTGTCTAGAATTCTTAAGATCAGTTTTTCGGGAATATCTAAAGATAATAATTCGTCGTCTGTGGTTAACTGTAATAATTGCTGGTGATATTCTTCGGGAATCCTACAATTATTTAAGAGTTCTTGAGTGATTAAACCTGGTGTTTCAGTTGCAGAAGTTATGAACTCATCATCTGTGTTAATATCTTGTAACTCATCTTCAGGAACTTCTAGATTAAGATTTTTATAGATTTTGCTACGATGACCGATGGCTAAACATTTAACCCAATTTGAACCAAAACTATAAAGTAAGCGATAATCGCCGATTCTAACTCTATAAAGATTATCTCTTCCTTTGATTTTTTTACTATCTCCATCTACTGATTGTGGGTTTTCTTGGAGACGCTTCATTTTACTAGGTGTTGATTTTGTGACAGAGTGGGGAAGTCCTAATAATTGATTCAAAAAAGTATCAGTTACTACTAGAGAATAACTCATAAGATATATATTTGTAGAGAAAAATTATTACTTATTTTAACATATATAGGGATCTTCAGTAATTGTCGTAATAGGTATAACAAGAGTAGTTATAGGAATTATCAGTCAGGGGAAAAACTGTAACTTTGGCTACAATTCACCCCAAAACTTCGCAGTAAACTTACAAGTAAAATTGATCGCGATTAACCAAGTATCACCTTTTAAACAAAATTTAGTAAACCTCATCATGTGAGCCAATATCCACTAGAATAACTAAAGATTCCCCTGCATCTTCATCCTGAGAAAAGATAAAAATAATACGACAATCATAAGTAACAGAACAAGACCACAAATTACTTAAATTCCCTGTTAATTTATGAGACTTTAAAGAGGGAGTGAATGGATCTTCAGCTAATAACCTTAAAACACTGGTAATTTTATTTTGCAGTTCAGGACTTTTCTTAATCAGTTTTTTAAAAGTTCGTCTAAATTGATTATTCCAGACTAATCTCATTATCTTCCTTTAACAAATCTGTAATGAAATCTTCCACTGTGCCAATTTTAGCTTTTCCCTGTTGTAAATCGGTTAAGATAGCTTGAGCATTATTAGCAATTTCTGCGCGTCTTTTTTCAATGCGTCTTTGGTGAATTAAATCAAATAAATAATCTTGATCCTCAATTGATAAGGTTTCAATAGATTCAATCAAATTTTGCCAGAAAGATGTAATCATTTTTAACAAATAAGTATTATTGCTAAATTTATCTGTCTATAGCGCTACGCGCGCTTGTACTGCTGTATCTATTATAGTAAACTATAGAAAAATAGGTGTTAGGTGTGATTCGAAATAGACGAATACAAGAATTCAGAATGCACAAAACAATAATCATTCTACATTCTTAAGTCTTCCCCATCTTCCCTCTTCTCTAGGGCGCAAGCATGGGCGCCCCTACATTACCTATTCTTAAGATATGGGAGTGTCTAATTTATAAATTTTAATAGTAGGTCCTGAGGTAATATTTTGCTGTGGGTTTCTTTCTAATGTATAAATTAATTGAGCAGAATTAATCATTTTGGTATATTTAGCTATTATTTCGGGATATCTTTCCGCTTCATTTAAATAAGCAAGATATTTCCAGCTTAAGATAAAATATTCTATCTTTTGTTCCTTGATTGCTTCTATATTGTCCAGTTTACCTATAGGATTGATTTCTACTCCCACAAAAATATGACGGGAATTTTCTTCCTTAATTGGAGTCAAAGTACGATTATAAACCTCATAGAGTTTAAATGAGTTGATATCTAGGGGTGGAGTTCCCTCATCTACTAAAATTGAACTTCCTAAAGGAATATTATCTAAAATCCATTCTCTACTTATTGTTCTAGTATCTTTACCTGATATTTCTTTAATCTCTTTATAGGTACTAAACATTAAATGTGTAAAAATTAACATTATTAAAGTGACAATTACCAATAATCCCAATCTTTGTTTAGATATTTTTGTAAATAACTCATACAATTGATAGAGGGTGGAGCTGATTAATAAACAAGCAAATGGCAATAAAGGAATAATCCAACGATCCCATCTCAGACTTAGATAAGAAATAAATACATAAAAAATTACAAAGAAACTTACTAAAATAATTTGTTTTTTATCTTTAAAGTAGCCACAAAAAAATAAGCCAATTACAATTAAAACCAATCCGTAAATAGTCACAGAATATTCTAAAGGATGATGCCAATACCAAAATAAATTACTAAGAAAACCTTCGCTATTAGCGCCTAGATTACCATCCCTAGCTTCGTGCCTAATATTACTCAGAGTTATCCCCATATTAATAAACAAAAAAGGTGAAGCTAAAAAACTAGTTAACAAACAGGAATAAGCAGTTAAAAAAAGTTTATGTCTTTCTTGCCACCATTGGGATTGATTACTAATTAAATGAGCTATAATGATACTTGGTGTCAACATTAATGCGGGGTACTTAGTGACTATAGCTAAGCCTAAGAAAACTCCAGATAATAAGTAATTGTTTCGAGTATTTTTAGCTAAAATTTTCAAACAGAATAGAAAAGATAAAACTAGGAAAAAAGTTACTAATATATCAGAACGGATGATTTTAGCATATTTGACTTGTAAAGGAGTAACAGCTATTAAAAGAGCAGCAATTAAACCTACATAGTGGTTTTTTAATTCCTTACCAACTAGATAGGTTACGAAAATCGTACCAGTATCGATCGCGATTAGCCAAGCACGACCAGTTAAATAAAATATGGTTGGATTATGAAAATATAAATCTTGAAAGTCACTAAAATTAGCGAAAAATCCTAGTAGTTTTCCTATCCAAAAAATTAGTAATTGATTAATAGTCTGGAGATAAATTAAAGTACTAGCGGGATGACCAAACCACCGAGGATTAGGATCGCGACTAACCAATATTTGCCAAGCTTGATTAACTCGTCTAGATTCATCCTCATCATAAAGAAAAGGTAAAGCAAAATCAATACCTTTTAAACGTAAGAAAAAACCTAAAGTTAAAATTATAACTATTAAGTATTTATCAAATTTATAATTCATTTAGTAAATAGATTTTCTGAATTTTCTGGTGTGAGTTTAATTTAATTAGCTGTTCTCCTGGACTACCTTTAGCTAAAATAGGTATATCTTTACTAGCAAGATACTGATATTCTCTGCCTAGATAAAAACCAATATTAGCGTTAGGTTTATCTATAGCTATGCCCGCTAAACTATCGGAAGGGTTAGTAAATTTGATAGCTTGAGTACCAATATCTTTAGGCTGACAAACTCTAATATTAGCTACAGCAATACGTTTAACATAACCTAGAGTAGATGCTAGAATTAGATGAGATTTAGGGTTAACGGGTGTACACCCAACGACTTGTTCTCCAGGTCGCAGATTTAATCCTGTAATACCTTGTGCGCTACGTCCGAGGAGAGGTATAGTCTCGTTATGAAGTTGATAACGCACTAAACGCCCTCCCGGGGTAGCGATGATTACTTCATCATCTGGATTGGTTAAACCGAGATAGGCTAAACTATCTTTTTCTTTGAGTTTAATTAACATTAAACCACGATTAGTTAACTCGTCTAATTCTGAAAGTGAGAGACGTTTGAGACGTCCTTGTTGAGTGACTAGTAGGAAGTTTTGGCTAGAATTACTTTCAGGAGGGAAAAACTGAGTAACAATCTGGTTACTATCTCTTTGGGCTGCTTGAGAAAGTAATCGTAGTAGTAATTGGTTAGAATTTTCCCCTAGGTGAGGGATAGCGTCTAAAGAGATGGGGTAAGCTTTCCCATAGTCGGTGACTACTACTAAATTTCCCTGTGGAGGGATTGACTCTCGGTAAATGACTCCTGGTGGTTCTTTTTCTTGGGGTTTTTGCCAATAGATACAACCATTGACTGTGACTTTGATTATACCTTCGGGTGTGGAGGTAGTGGTTGTGGTTGGGGTAGGAGTTGGGGTTGTTTCGATTGAGATAATGCGAGTACGTCGAATATCTCCATATTGACGCTTGAGAGTACGTAATTGTTTTTTCAGGGATTTAAGGAGTTCATGGCGATCGCCTAATAACTTTTCTAGTTCTGTAATCTTTTCTTGTAGCTCTACTGCTTCTTGGTGTATCTTTTCTTGTTCTAAACCTGTCAAACGACGAAAAGGCATAGCTAAGATTGATTCTGCTTGAGTTTCAGTAATGTTTAACTCCTGTTGCAGACTAATTTTAGCGGTACTCCCATCGGGAGACTGACGTAATATACTAATAACTTGATCGAGATTATTAAGGGCGATTAACCAACCCTCTACTAGGTGTAAACGTTGTCTAGCTGTAATTAATTCTTGATTATATTTGCGGGTGAGGGTTTGTTCTCGAAAACTTAAAAACTCTTCTAGTAATTGACGTAGAGACAGTTGACGAGGTTGATTATCCACCAAGGCTAACATAATCACACCAAAGCTAGTTTGTAAGGGGGTATAGCGATAAAGTTTTTCTAAAACTTCTGAGGAGGAGACGTCTTTTTTTAACTCGATTACTACTCTAATCCCCTCGCGATCGCTTTCATCGCGAATATCTGCTATTCCTTCGATTTTTCCTTGATTAACTAAATCAGCTACTTTTTCAATCCAACCCGCTTTATTGACTTGATAGGGTAACTCTGTGATTATGATTGCGGTTTTTTCTCGGTTTTGACGTTTACCAGAGTAAACTTTTTCTGTCTTGGTTACTCCCCTAAGAGTAATAATTCCCCTTCCCGTTTGATACGCTTCTTGAATCCCTTTAGAGTCGATAATTTCTCCTCCTGTGGGAAAATCAGGACCTGGTATGATTTGTTGCAGTTTTTCATCTGTCACTTGAGGTTGATCGATTAACAGAATCAAAGCATCTACTATTTCATTGAGGTTATGGGGGGGAATATTAGTAGCCATACCTACAGCGATACCAGAACAACCATTTAGTAGTAATATGGGTAATTGAGCTGGTAATACCACGGGTTCTTGCAGAGAATTATCAAAGTTATCGGTAAAATTAACTATTTCCTCGCTAATATCAGCTAAAAGGGCTTGATTGCTAACTCCAGCTAATCTGGTTTCGGTGTAGCGCATCGCAGCTGGAGGATCGTTATCAATCGAACCAAAATTACCATGACCTGCTAACAAGGGATAGCGACTACTAAAATCTTGCACCATCCGCACTAAAGCATTATAAACCGCTTGATCACCGTGAGGATGATATTTACCTAAGACATCCCCTACTACCCGCGCACATTTACGATAAGGGCGATCGGGTGTTAATCCTAATTCGTGCATAGCGTATAAAATGCGCCGATGTACGGGTTTTAAACCGTCTCTAACATCGGGTAAAGCGCGTCCAACAATCACACTCATGGCGTATTCTAAGTAAGATTGTTCCATTTCGACATGGAGTGCGGTAGGGATGATTTGTCCTGTGGTTAATAAGTTAAGTTGTTTGACCATGAGTGTTTAAATGAAGTTATAATGAATATAAATAAATCAGCCTAAATAAGCATCGTTAATTTTTGGCTAGTAACAATGACAACCGTCTTAATCGTAGAAGATCAAGAAGATAACCGACTAATTTTTACCATGATTTTGACCAGGAGAGGTGGTTTACAGGTAAAAAATACAGAAGATGTAGAAGAAGTACTCAAAATCACTAGCTCGGGAGAAATTGATTTAGTTTTAATGGATATTGCTCTATCCCAAAGTATTTACCAGGGAATACCAGTAGATGGTGTAAAAATAACCCAACTCCTCAAAGCTAATCCAACTACTGCTAATATACCAGTAATGTTGATTAGTGCTCACGCGATGGAAAGTCATCGTCAACAATTTCTCCAAGATAGTGGAGCTGATGATTATGTCATTAAACCTATCTTAGATCAGCTTGAGTTTGTTGAGCGAGTCAAAAATTTAGCGGCTAAAGCTAAAGGGGATTTGCTAAACTGAGCTATAGTAAAAAAAATCACTTTTGAATATGTATCTATTTCTCGAAGCCGCAGCAACTGGGAATATACCTCTTGCTTTTATCGCTGTTTATTTTATCGGTTTTATCGCTGCTGTTACCATCGGTTCGATCGCTTGGTATAACTCCAAAAGACCACCAGGTTGGGAAGATAAAACACGTCCTGATTTTGTCCCGAAAGTAGAATCAGATGAGGAAACTCCCGAGAGTTAATCACTTGTCATTATGGCAAAATTAACATTAGAACAAGTAAGCAGAGAATTTGACCAGGTAAAAGCGATCGCTGATATCTCCTTTCAAGTACCCAATGGTGAGTTTTGGGTACTCGTAGGACCATCGGGGTGCGGAAAATCAACAATTCTCAGGGCGATCGCCGGGTTAGAAAAGGTTACCGCGGGAAATATCTATATCGATGACCTTCGGGTTAACGAAGTACCAGCTAGACAAAGGGATGTAGCGATGGTTTTCCAAAATTACGCTCTCTATCCTCATCTCACGGTAGCAGAAAATCTCGCTTTTGGTTTGAAAATGCGCAAAGCTTCTCCCTCCACTATTAATACTAAGGTGGAAGCAATCGCGCGATCGCTCTCTATCTCCCACCTTCTCAAGCGTAAACCTAAACAACTCTCAGGAGGTCAACAACAACGGGTAGCTTTAGGAAGAGCAATTATTCGTGAACCTAAATTGTTTCTTCTCGATGAACCCCTCTCTAATCTAGACGCACAATTACGGGAACAAACTAGAACGGAATTAAAACAATTACATCAACAGGTAGGAATTACCACGATTTATGTCACTCATGATCAAGTTGAAGCGATGACTCTAGCTGACCAAATTATTGTCCTAGATCGTGGTCAAATTCAACAAATCGGCACACCCGGAGCCATCTATAATCAACCTGCTAATCGTATGGTGGCTACTTTTATCGGGAGTCCACCTATGAATATTCTACCTGCTACTTATCAAGATTATGGTTTATTCCTGCACAATCAGCGGTTGTTATTAACTCCTGAATTAGTTAAATCTTTAGAAATTGATGGGGTAGATTTTTTTGAGGTAGGAATAAGACCAGAAAATATCCATATTTGTGACTCAGTAGAGGATTTAGACACAACTAACCAATTAGATGTTATGATCCAACTTGTTGAACCTTTAGGACATCAGACTCTGGTTCAAGCTATTCTACCTGATACCCAACAGATAATTAACTTCTACGCTTCTCCCCATTGGTTAGGTTATAGGGGCGATCGCCTCAAGGTTACACTTGATTTAGATAATTTATTTATTTTTCCTAGATAACATAACAAATAATCCCCGTTCCTAGTAGTAAGCTAATCCCTATTAATCCCGCTAGGGGTTCTCGAAAAAATCCAATTAACCAGGGGGAAACTACATTATCTTTATAGCTAATCAATTGGGCGCTACTCAGAGAAGCTAATACCCAAATCCAACCACTATGTAACCCCCAAGCTAAAGCTATGCTATCATTAGCGGTTAAACGGGCTTGTACTAATACCATTCCCATTAACCATAAGCCAGGTAATTGGGGTATCGTTTTCTTTCTTTCCCAGAGTAAGTGTAAAAGAGCAAAAATTACCGAAGCGATCGCCCCTGCTACCCAGTTATCATACTCTTGTCGTAATTGCCAAAACATCCAACCCCGAAAAACTAATTCTTCAATCAACCCAATACCAATACTTATAGCTAGTATGGGTAGGGCGATTTTTCTTAAATTTGGCAAATTCTCTGGTAGCCATTCTAACCAATTGAGATACTTTTCTAAACTTAGCAGTAAAGCTAAACCCAGTATAGCTATGATTATGCCTAGGAAAAACCAGAGGAAAAATTCTGGTGCTAATTTTACCCCACAATTAGACCAAGAACTCTGGTCAATTTTAATTGCTCCCCAAACTATTCCAGGAGCAATTAGATACAGAGAGGCTATTAAGGGTAATTTTTGCTCAGTTTCTAAGGGATCTTGAATACGCCATTTGAGTATTTTAGCTAAAGGAATAGCCAAAGGTAACCAAATAATTAGCCAAATTAATAAAAAAATGGCTACCCTGATCAGGCTTGATTCTCCAACTAGTAGAATTAAACCTGACGCAGTCAAAAGGGGATTAATAGTCATGAGCAAAATTTGACCAAATAACTAAGAGCAAAAATTTAGGACTAATCTAGTTATGATCTAAATATTCTCTGCCATTTTCTTCGCTAGGCTCGATTTGTTTTAAGTGGATGTGTTTATATCCTAACTTAATTTCAAACTCATCTCCTGGGATTAATCCCATTTCTTGAGTATAAGTCGAACCTATAACAATTTGACCATTTCTGTGCACAGTCACTCTATAAGTTGCTTCTCTCCCACGACCATCTTTCATTCCTTCGGGATCAAGAGGGACTCCCTTAGCTACTAAAAGAGCGTCATAAAAATCCGTCAAATTAACGCGAGTTTGACCGTTCTTAATGCTATAATAGCCACAGTGTTTAGCCGTTTCTCTACGTGGCAAGTGTGATAGCTCTTTAACTTTTTGCAGTAGAGCTTTACCTGTTAAAGGTGTTCCTTGGGTGTCATTCATTGTCTAAACTCTTCTTAATGATTCATTTTTTTTTGCTAGTAAATTATATTATAAAAAAAAACTTGTCAAAAGAAAATACTTAAAAGAAAATTTTTGTAAAAATAGCAATAAAAAATAACCCTGGGGTATATTCACTCAGACATTAAGAGTTAAACTAAAATAGAGAAGAGTAAAGCACCAGAAGAAGAAGAGATGGAAGTCAAGTTAAAAGTATGGCGACAAAATAGTAACAATCCAGGAGAGCTAGAAACCTATTCTCTCGAGGTTGAGCCAGGAAATACTATTTTAGATTGTCTCAATAAAATTAAATGGGAATTAGACGGAAGTTTAGCCTATAGAAAAAACTGCCGCAATACTATATGTGGTAGTTGTGCCATGAGAATAAATGGTCGTTCTGCTTTAGCTTGTAAAGAAAATGTAGAGCAGGAAATTAAAAACTATCACAGCACAGAAATAACGATCGCTCCTTTAGGAAATTTGCCAGTAATTAAAGATTTAGTAGTAGATATGTCTAAATTTTGGCATAACCTAGAAGCGATAGAGCCCTATGTCAGCAGTGAAAGTAGAACAGTACCCGAAAGAGAATTTTTACAAAGTCCTCAAGAAAGAGAACAACTCAATCAAACGGGTAATTGTATTATGTGTGGTGCGTGTTATTCTGAATGTAACGCAGTAGCTGTCAATGAAGAATTTGTCGGACCTCACGCTCTGGCTAAAAGTTTACGCTTGCTGAAAGATTCCCGAGACGAACAAACAGAAACCAGACTAGAAAATTATAATAATCAAGAAAGTGGAGTCTGGGGGTGTACACGCTGTTTCCAGTGCAACTATGTATGTCCCATGGAAGTAGCGCCAATGGATCAAATCAGCAAAATTAAACAAGAGATTTTGCAACGAGAAGAAACAGGAAGTATGGCGATTCGTCACCGTAAGTTGTTGATCAATCTGGTGAAACAGGGAGGCTGGATAGATGAGCGCAAATTCGCTCTGTTACTAACGAGTAATTATTTTCGGGATTTGAAGGAGTTATGGAAAATCTTACCCGTAGGTTGGAAAATGTTCCGCACAGGCAAACTCCCGAAAACATTTGAAGCATCCACAGGAACTCAAGAAGTGCGATCGCTAATTGAAGCCGTACAAGCTACCACTAAATCAGCAAAAGGACAATAGAAAAACTATGGGTAACACCTTTGGACATTTATTTAGGATTACTACCTTTGGAGAATCACACGGAGGAGGAGTAGGAGTAATCATCGATGGATGTCCACCCCGTCTAGAAATTAGCACAGAAGAAATACAAGCAGATTTAGACCGCAGACGTCCAGGACAAAGTAAAATAACTACTCCACGTCAAGAAAGCGATACCTGTGAGATTCTCTCAGGAGTGTTTGAAGGGAAAACCCTGGGAACACCCATCGCTATTCTCGTACGCAATAAAGACGCTCGCTCTCAAGATTATCAAGAAATGGCGGTAAAATACCGACCTTCTCACGCTGATGCTACCTATGACGCTAAATATGGTATCCGTAATTGGCAAGGAGGGGGAAGATCTTCGGCTCGTGAAACCATCGGGAGAGTAGCTGCAGGGGCGATCGCTAAGAAAATACTGCACCAGTTAGCGTCCGTAGAAATCGTCGCTTATGTCAAAAGCATCAAGAATTTAGAGGCTAAAATCAATCTAGATCAAGTCAACCAAGCACAGGTTGAAAGTAATATTGTACGTTGTCCCGATGCAGAATGTGCCGAACAAATGATTGAACTCATCGATAAGACGCGTCAAGCCAAAGACTCTCTCGGTGGAGTAGTAGAATGTATCGTGCGTCAAGTACCCAAAGGATTAGGAGAGCCAGTCTTTGATAAACTAGAAGCAGATTTAGCTAAAGCGGTTATGTCTCTCCCGGCTACCAAAGGTTTTGAAATCGGCTCAGGATTTGCAGGAACTCTACTTACAGGGAGTGAACACAACGACAGCTACTATATAGACGAACAAGGGGAAACCCGTACTCGCACTAATCGCTCTGGTGGTATTCAAGGTGGCATTAGTAACGGTGAACCTATTATTATCAGAGTAGCTTTTAAACCTACCGCTACCATTGGTCAAAATCAAGATACAGTCACCAATACAGGCGAAGAAACCCAACTAGCCGCCAAAGGAAGACACGATCCCTGTGTTTTACCTCGGGCTGTACCTATGGTTGAAGCTATGGTAGCCTTAGTCTTATGCGACCACCTCTTACGTCATCAGGCACAATGTAAGTTGTGGTAATTGAATTAGGGGAGGTTGATCAATTTGCCTCCCCTTTTGCCTTGAGATGCAAGAACAAGAGTATTATTTTTGGATTTTGAGAATCGCCAACAGACCGTGACTACATCCGTAACCTTGTTGCGTTTCATATTCAAGAGTACGCAGAGCATAACCTAATTGAGGTTCAATGATATTAGCTCTAGGATCTCCGTGCCACATCCAGCTTACATCAGATATCGCCCGATCCACTGTCATCAAAGCAAACTGCAAAGGTTTAGGAAACTCATCCCAACCTTCTAGTTCAATTAAAGAACAGCGTTTCCAGAGACGTTTTTGGCAATATTCTACCACTATATTCCAAGATTTAATTAACTGCAGGAGATAGGGATTGATTAAAGGATGTTCTGGTACTATGTGAGGATCTATCAACAAATCTTCTAAATTTGTCCGTAAATAATCTTCATGTAGTGAATTAACAGCCGTCCTAATCGGTTTAAGTTGGGGATTATAGTGCTGGGTATCCGTATGACGTCCTACTAATACAGAGCGATCCATTAATCTTAACACTTCTACACCTACACCAGTGCTAGTTGTTAACTGTTGGGCTAGTTCTTGAATTTCTGAGCCAATCCAAAAGCGCAGAGGAAAGTGATCAATCTCAATTTTTTCTCTAGTAGCTCGTGAGTACAGATAACTCATAGTGTATTCTTGTACTTTGTCTGACTCGGAGGTGGCGTTCCAAAAATTTGGCCATTCTAGAGAGTAGCGTCCGAGTAAATCAAGTACCACTAAACTTTCATTTTTACCATGGTCACAAATATCCTCCAGGAGTTTGACCAAGTCTGCAGCAGAAAGATGTGATAAAGAACCATAGGAAGAAAAGTAAATATCAAAGGGTTCTTGTTCTACTTTAATTGCCCCTAAACCTTGGCGTAAATCTGCCTGGGCAAATTCTACTTCTGATTTATCCTCAAAAATAGTTTTACCCTTTTCTACCATAGCGGCACTGATATCTAGCCCCAAATACAAATCTATTTGATTTTGGGGTAGAACTCTTTCGTGTTGCAGCCCTAAATCTAAATCATGGCGATCAATCTTAGTCAAGATTTGGTAACCTTGTCCGGCACCACAACCGAGATCCACGATACGTAAATCCTGATTACTATTAATCCTTTTTTTAACTAATTCTTCCAGAAAAGGTCGTAAGGCAATTCTAGTCAATTGATCTTCCCAGTACGTCCTTACATTGTCGTATTTACCGAATAAATTACCGACATATAAATCATATTTACCTTCTCTAACTGCTTGAGTATAGGTTTTTTCTCCGACTGATTGCATGATCCAATCCTCTTGAGTTAGTGTAAAGTTCCCTGCCATCTTCCCACGAGATTCGCTATCTCAGGGTTATTAAAATGACTTTGGAAAATCTGATAGTATAATAACCCTTCTTTGTCTTTTATGGGAAATTCCTGACATATTGCTTCTGCCAATTTGCTGTCACTGATGGTAGCCTTAGCATACTCCGCTAGAATTGTAGAAGATGCACAGCCTTGGGCAAATTCCATCTTATCCCGCCATACTACTGCTTCGGGTAACTTATCTTCAAAAGCTTTACGTAGTAACCATTTTTCGATGCCATAGGTCTGATATAGTTTTAAGGCAGGATCAATCCTGAGACATAATTCAATAAATTCTGTATCTAAAAAAGGGACTCTCGCTTCTAGACTGTTAGCCATAGTCATGCGATCTACCCTTTGGAGGTTTAAGTTATGTAAACCTTTGAGAATAGTAATAGATTCCTGATGTAAAGCTGCCGAATCATTATAAT
This sequence comes from Gloeocapsa sp. DLM2.Bin57, assembly GCA_007693955.1. NCBI lineage: Bacteria > Bacillati > Cyanobacteriota > Cyanophyceae > Chroococcidiopsidales > Chroococcidiopsidaceae > Gloeocapsa > Gloeocapsa sp. DLM2.Bin57. The sequence goes on along the minus strand of RECR01000064.1, from coordinate 13,423 downwards.
CAGCAAAGTAACTATAACCGGCAAATAATTCATCAGAACCTTCGCCACTGAGAACTACTTTTACATATTCACTAGCTAAGCGAGAAACGAAATAACAGGGGATAGAACTACGCACTAAAGCTGGGTCATAAGATTCCAGATAATAAATGACATCTGGCAGTAATTCCAGCATTTCTGCCTCAGTATAAACATATTCATGATGAATAGTGCCCAAATGTTCCGCTACTAAACGCGCTGCCTTTAAATCAGGAGAATGGGGAAGTCCTACGCAAAAAGAGTGTAATTCCGGCAGGTGTTCAGCCATCAAGGCAGCAATAACACTAGAATCTAAGCCACCACTGAGAAAAACCCCCACAGGTACATCAGACATCAAGCGTTTTTCTACACTTTGAGATAAACAGGAGCGAATTTTAGCTATTATAGTATCTGCATCCGTGAGAATCTCCTGGGGTTCTTCAGGCCACTGGTAATAGGGAATAAAGCCCTCTTCCCGACGATAGTAATGACCGTTGGGAAATTCGTAAATTTCATCAGTATGTTCAGCTAGGGCTTTGATTTCTGAGGCAAAAAACAGGGAATCATCAACCTTGCCATAGTAGAGGGGTTTAATCCCAATGGGATCTCTAGCAGCGAACAATTCGTGACCATCGCTTATGACGAAAGAAAACATACCATCTAGGTAGTTGGTCACTTCTTCAGCAAATCGTTGGTAAAGGGGGAGTAATACTTCACTATCGCCTTGGGAAATAAAGGCATAGTTAGAACCAAATTCTTGGCGCAGCTTTTCATGGTTATAAATTTCTCCATTGCAGATAACATAACGTTTATTTTCCTGATCTTTAAAGGGTTGGTGTGCCCCCACCACATCCACAATTGCTAGACGTTGATGTCCTAAAAGCAAGTTATTTTGTTTGATAATGCCACTGTCATCTGGTCCTCGATGAACTAAGGTCGATAGCATTGTTGCAAAATTATCTTGATTGGTTGGGTTTTGACTAAAAACCCCAAGAATTCCACACATTTTAAATTTCCTTGAGTTTCCTTGAATAGTTTAGTGGCTTTTTCGGCATTATGGGGAAAATTGTCTCTAAAGTTACACTTTCTTCACTTTTGCCTTTTGCCTATAACTATTTTTGTGTTATTTATTACCACAAGTACGGTAGAGGTGTTGAAACAATAATCTACCGTTATAATGCGCAAGTATAAAGTCTATCGCTAATTAAATTATCTGTACTTTTATGCTATACTTAGCCCAAGCCAAAAATAGTTGTAATCCAGATAGCATTATTTTACAACTAATAGCCTACCAAGAAAGTAATCTGACTTGGAGTCTTTGTCATCCCGAAATTGTTATTATAGATAACTTATATTATTTGAATGAAGGAGTTTTAGTTTTAGTTAATCTTGATGAAAATGAAAATCTTATTGATATAAAAGAAGCTAAAGACTGGGTATTAAATTTAGTGAATCTCTATTTAAATTCAGATAAAATCTCACCAGAAAGTTTAGAACAAGAAAAGCAACGACTAGAAGAATGGAGACGGGAGTTAACAGCTAAAAATCAGGAAATAACTCAAACACGTCTAGAATTAGAAACTAGATTAGAGCAGTTACAAGAATTAGAGGAAAACCTGAAAAAACTAATTAAACAACAAGAATAATTATGTCGGCATCACTGAAAGAAATAGCCCTAGTTTTTGGCAAACTAGGAGTAGTAGGTTTTGGTGGTCCTGCTGCTCATATAGGGATGATGGAAGATGAAGTAATTAACCGTAAACAATGGCTAGATAGAGGACATTTTCTAGATTTAGTGGGAGCAACTAATTTAATTCCCGGACCAAATTCTACAGAAATAGCGATAATGCTAGGTTATGTGATTAGAGGTTATCCAGGCTTGATTATAGCGGGAGTTTCTTTTATCTTTCCTGCTGTTTTAATCACGGGAATATTAGCCTTTATTTATCAAAATTTTGGCTCTTTACCAGAAATTAATCCTCTGTTAACAGGAATTAAACCCATAGTTATCACTATTATTATTAATGCTTTGTGGAAACTAGGTAAAAAAGCGCTTAAAAGTTGGCAACTAGTGATTATTGGTTTAATAGTTGTGGGTTTAGTTGTCTGGGGAGTTAATGAAATAATTGCCTTACTATTAGGTGGAATTATCGGAATGTTTTGGTTAGGAAGATTTTCGGGTACTTTATTCTCTAGTGCGATGATTTTTCTGTTAAATACCAATCCTTCTACTCCTGCTGATAGTCCAAAATTATGGCAATTGGGGTTATTTTTTCTGAAAATAGGTAGCGTCTTATTTGGTAGTGGTTATGTTTTAGTAGCTTTTTTGGAAGGAGAATTAGTTAATAATTATCAATGGTTAACCCAACAACAATTACTAGACGCGATCGCCATTGGACAATTGACCCCAGGTCCAGTGTTATCTACCGCTACCTTTATCGGTTATATTATCTTAGGTGTACCAGGAGCGATCGTCGCTACAGTAGGTATATTTTTACCCTCATTTATTTTAGTCTTGTTACTCAAGCCAATAATTCCTAAATTACGTAACTCCAGATTAACTAGTGGGTTTTTAGACGCGGTTAACGTCAGCGCAGTAGCTTTGATGGTTGTGGTTATCTATCGTCTCGGTATAGCTACTCTGAGTGAACCTTGGGGTAATTTTAGCTTTAATCTACCAGGTCTAGGCTTAATTATTCTGAGTGGGTTTTTATTGCTTAGATACAAAGTTTCCACCCCAATACTGGTGTTGATGGGAGGTTTACTAGGAATTTTTATTTATTAACTTGACTTTAAACTGAATTTAGAGCTATAATCAGAGTCTGTGCATAAATTTCGCTTAAAATATTTTAGCTACTTTGATGACTTACGCAATTATTGAAACAGGTGGCAAACAACTGCGCGTAGAGCCAGGGCGCTTCTATGATATAGAATTACTTCATGTAGAGCCAGAATCTGACTATACTATAGACAAAGTTCTTTTAGTCCAAAACGCAGATGATATCCATGTTGGTCAACCCTACTTAGAGGGAGCAACCGTAGAAGGAACAGTATTAGAACATAGACGCGGACGTAAAGTGCTAGTCTATAAAATGAAACCTAAAAAGAAAACTCGTAAAAAACGCGGACATCGTCAAGAAATAACCCGTCTGATGATTAATTCCATCAGTATCAATGGTGAGGCGATCGCCACTTACAGTGAAACAGAAGAAACAGAAACCCCTGAAGCAACAACTGTAGCAGGATAGGAGTAAAAATGGCTCATAAGAAAGGAACAGGAAGTACACGTAACGGACGTGATTCTAATTCTAAAAGACTAGGAGTAAAACGCTACGGTGGACAAGTAGTCAGCGCTGGTAGTATTTTAGTTAGACAACGCGGTACTAAATTTCACCCAGGTAAAAATGTTGGACGTGGTGGAGATGATACCCTCTTCGCTTTAGTTGATGGGGTAGTGACATTTGAATATAAAGATAGAAAACGCCAAAAAATCAGCGTTTATCCCCAAGAAACCGCAGCAGTTTAAAAAACAGCCCCCGAAATTCGGGGGTTATTTCTTTTAGTAGGGTGCGTTACTTAACGCACCATATCCAATATGCCAGAATGAGGTTACTGATACATTTAGGCGGTAAAACACGACACAAAGCCTTATTTTACTAGCAATAGCTTTTAAGTATTTCTACTCAAAAGGAGGTATCCCTCAAAGCTAGAAAAACTTTTCTAGCACTTCCTGTTTGACAATTTTACGTCTGGGGAGACGTTGAGAAGGCTTTTTAATAACAAGTTTTGGGCGATGACAGCACTCCTACTTGTTTTACCGCCTCAAGCACGGTGCAATACCGATCTTTTTAAGATTATCACATTTTAAGGATTTAATCAATGATATCTTGAAAATATCTGTTTTTACCGATAAGTAGCTTAAATCTCTGATTAGAGTCAACTCCTAAAAAAAATTAGGTAGTATAATCAGCATTAATCTTAACATAATCATAGCTTAAATCACAACCCCAAGCTGTACCTGTACCTGAGCCATTACCTAAACAGACAGAAATCAAAACGGTATCATCTTGTAAATAAGCTCCCTCGGCTTTAGCTTTGAGGTAACTACTAGCTGCTTGAGCATCAAAAGCTAGAGGTTGTCCATTATCCATCAGCAGGAAGTCACCTAATTTAATGCGTAAGTCTTCTTGATGAAAGCTAACCCCAGCGCGACCCGCTGCTGCTGCGATACGTCCCCAGTTAGGATCTCGTCCAAAGATAGCGGCTTTAACTAGAGATGAACCTGCAATGGTGCGTGCAACTTGTAAGGCTGAGGTTTGATCAGATGCACCAGAAACCTGTACCTCGATTAAACAGGTAGCCCCTTCACCATCACGGGCGATCGCCTTAGCGAGATATTGACAGACAGCTGTCAGCATAGCTTCTAGTTTTTGTCCATCTTTATTCAATTCGGTGATAGTGGGGGTGCGAGATTGACCATTAGCTAAGGCGATGAGAGTATCATTGGTACTAGTATCCCCATCTACGGTAATCTGGTTAAAACTCTTTTGAGCTGCACGAGAGAGCATTTCTTGCCAGAGGTGGGTAGATACCATAGCATCACAAGTTACGAAAGAGAGCATAGTAGCCATATTGGGGTGAATCATCCCTGATCCTTTGGCTATTCCACCAATGCGCACAGGGCGATCGCCTATAGTTGTTTCCAGGGCGATGGTTTTAGGGACTAAATCCGTAGTCATAATCGCTTTAGATGCGTTTTCGTTCCCGTCACTAGAGAGGGAAGCTACTAACTCGGGAATGGCTACGGTGAGTTTATCCATGAGGATACGTTTACCAATCACACCAGTAGAAGCTAGTAAAACTGATTCTGGTGCTATTTGTAGGGTTTTAGCTACTACAGCAGCACTATCTAGGGCGTCTTGCCAGCCTGGCTCTCCTGTAGCTGCGTTGGCTTGCCCTGCATTACATAAGATAGCGCGAATGCTGTTTTTACCCTGGAGTATCTGACGACAATAATCTACACAAGCTGCTCTGACTTGGCTTGTCGTAAATACTCCCGCGGCGATCGCTTCTGTTTCTGACCAAATCAGGGCTAAATCTTTTGCTCCTGATGGTTTTAAACCCGCGGCTAATCCTGCTGCTTGGAAACCTTTAGCTGCGGTAATTCCTCCCGGTATTTCTTTGATATCTGTCATGGTTGTTGTTTTTGTCAAAAATTGTCAATCTTATGATTCTAGCTTTTCTGTTAGAATCTGATTAGTTAATTTTGGATCTACACGTCCACCACTTTTTTTCATCACTTGTCCCACAAAAAAGCCTTTTAATTTGGTTTTACCACCTCGGAAAGCTGTTAACTCTTTGGGGTGAGCTTGTAAGACTTCGTCGATAATTTTAGCGATCGCTTCTGGATCACAAATTTGACTTAAACCTTTACTTGCTACTATGGCTTTAGGTGATCCACCTTTAGTCAGTAATTCTGGGAGGATATCTTTAGCGATTTTCCCGCTGATGGTTTCACTTTCGATTAATTCTACCAATTCACCTAACGCTACTGGAGTCAGAGCTATATCAGTGATGCTGAGTTTGTTATTATTTAAATAGGCGCTAATATCTTGAGTCACCCAATTTGCTACTAATTTAGGATTAGCACCTGTGGCGATCGCTCCTTCAAAATACTCAGCGATGGTGCGATCGTCTGTTAATACTCGCGCGTCATAAGCAGATAATTCTAATTCTTGCTCATAACGGTGACGTTTTTGCGCAGGTAATTCTGGTAATTCTGAGCGCCATTTTTCTTTTTGGGCTGGGGATACTTCAATAGGGGGTAAATCTGGTTCAGGGAAATAACGATAATCGCTAGAGCCTTCTTTTGAGCGCATACTAGAGGTACGTTGGTTATTTTCTTCCCAGAGTCTGGTTTCTTGACGGATAGTTTCTCCTGCTTCAATAGCTAGAGTTTGTCTTTCTATTTCATATTCGATGGCTTTTTGAATAGCGTTAAAGGAGTTCATATTCTTAATCTCTACTTTAACACCGAATTCTTTTTGTCCTACAGGACGTACAGAGATATTCACGTCACAACGCAGAGAGCCTTCTTGCATATTACCATCACTCACCCCGAGATAACGCACTATACGACGCAATTCTCTAGCGTATTCCGCAGCTTCTGCACCTGAGCGTAAATCTGGCTCTGAAACTATTTCTAATAATGGCACACCTGCTCTATTAAAATCTACCAGAGAGTAAGTTGAGCCAGCAAGGCGATCGCTTCCCCCATGTACCAGTTTACCCGCATCTTCTTCCATATGGGCTCTAGTGATGCCTATTTTTTTACGAGTGACTTCCCCTGTTTGTTTATCTACTAATTCTATTTCTAGCCAACCATTAGTAGCGATTGGTAAATCATATTGAGAGATTTGATAATTTTTGGGTAAATCGGGGTAAAAATATTGTTTACGGTCAAATTTACTATAGGGAGCGATTGCACAATTAAGAGCTAAACCCGCTTTAACTGCGTATTCTAAGACTTTTTCGTTAAGTACTGGTAATACGCCTGGATAACCTAGACAAATGGGGGAGATATTCTCATTAGGAGGTGTGCCAAACTCTGTAGATACTGCACTAAAGATTTTGGTTTTGGTTTTGAGTTGACAATGGGTTTCTAACCCGATAATTACTTCATATTCTGTTTTAGTGGATGTAGCGGTTGTCATGAAACTTTTTACCCTTTGTTAAGACAGTTTTATTATATTGTAGAATTTATGGTACGGTTTAAGCACTAATTATCATTGCTTTGTGTTAAAATAGAATCAAAATGATTGAGAAAATTCGTCAAAAAGTTAGACAAAACCAATTTGAATTTTCTCAACACGCTCTTGACCCAACTATTTTTCGTCAAATCGCTGTTCAAGAATTGCAAGAAGCAATAGAACAAAGTGAGGTTATCGAAGATTATCCCGATGATAAATATGGTGCAAGTTGCTTGATTGGGGGAGTTACTTTAGCTGGTAAAGTCTTACATATCCATTGTAGTTATCCAGATAGACCTTTAATAAAAATTATTACTATATATGAACCAGATCCTCAATTGTGGATTAATTTTAAGTTAAGGAGAAAGAAAAATGTCAACGGAATTTAGACAAGAAACTTTAGTGGAAAAGAAAGTAAATTATACTATTGAAGTCAACGGTAAACTATATTTAATCAAAAATGTTCCTGCTAGGGTTTGTCTAGAAACAGGAGAGCGTTTTTTTGCTCCTGAAACTGTGGAACGTCTGCAAAAAACTATTTGGCAAAACAACCAACCTCAAGAAGTAATCCAAACATTGGTATTTAATTTTTCTGACTGTGATGACTAGAACCTATAATTATTATACTATAGATGTTTTTACGCAACAAATTTTTGGTGGTAATCCTTTAGCGGTTTTTCCCGATGCTCAAGGGTTAACCACCTCTCAAATGCAGCAAATCGCTAGAGAATTTAACCTCTCAGAAACGGTTTTTGTCTTACCTCCTGAAAAACCCATTCATACTCATAGATTGCGCATATTTACCCCATTTGCTGAGTTACCTTTTGCGGGACATCCTACCCTAGGTACAGCTTATTTATTGAGTCGAATTAAACCTACATCTTCTCTAGTTTTTGAAGAAGGAGTGGGAACAATAAGAGTAAAAATTGAACCTGAAACTGGTTATACAGAACTAACTTCAACCACAACTCCAGAATATCAGAAAACATTACCCGAAACAAGAGATCTTGCCCAAATCTTAAACATTAATCCCGCAGATATCCTGGATATAGCTGCTGTTTCTTGTGGTTTACCTTTTCTATTTATACATTTAACTAATTTAGAGGTTATCGGTCAAGTTAAACTTAATCTACCATTATGGGAGCAGATTTTAAGCTGTTATTGGTCACCCCATTTGTATCTATTTACAAGAGAAACAGTAGCTAAAGAAGCAGATATTCACGCGCGGATGTTTGCTCCTGCTTTAGGTATAAGCGAAGATCCCGCTACAGGATCAGGTGCAACCGCTTTAGCTGCTTATTTAGTCAAAGATAACTTACACTCCTCGGGTACTCTAGAATGGATTATAGAACAAGGTTTAGAAATGGGTCGTCCTAGTTTATTAAAAGCCTCAGCTGATTGTCAAGATAGTCAACTTTACTCTATTAGAGTAGGGGGAAATTCTGTTTTAGTCAGTGAAGGTCGTATTTTTTTATGAGGTGTTAGGTATTATAAGTTATTATTCCTATATAATATACTCTCCCTACTCCCCACACTTCCCCTCTTCCCTGAAAATTAGTGTATTCTAGGATACACAGAAAATCCAAGAGAAAGAGAAGCAACTATACTTGAGTATGAAATCACTATCCCTAATAACTGTTTATGAAGATTTCTAAGTTGAGTATTTTTCTTTGTCTATTAGTAGCTGTATTTACCCTAGCTGCAGGTAGGGGTTACTCTCAAATCCCCGAGAGAGTCGCTGATAATGTTATTGATATAGACGGATCTAGTACAGTCTATCCAATTACTGCAGCGATACAGCAAGCATTTGAACAAGAAGCGGGAGATTTACAAGTATCTGTCTCCTTTTCTGGTACTGGAGGAGGTTTTCGTAAATTCTGTGCAGGAGAAACCGATATTAACGGTGCTTCTCGTCCTATTTCTAACCAAGAGATGGAAACTTGTCGAGCTAATGGGATAGGATATATTGAGATACCCGTTGCTTTTGACGCTTTAACTATAGTAGTCAATCCTAACAATGACTGGGTTGATAACATTACCACAGAAGAACTCAAAACCATTTGGGAAACATCAGCCCAAGGTAGAATAACCAACTGGCAACAAGTTAACCCCGCTTGGAAAGATGAAGGATTGCTTTTATTTGCTCCTGGTGTTGACTCGGGAACATACGATTATTTTAACGAAGCGATTCTCAACGCCAATACTTCTCGTAGTGATATTGTTGCTAGTGAAGACGACGATATCTTAGTACAAGGAGTCAACCAAAGTTTAGGAGGCTTAGGATATTTTGGTTTATCTTATTACTTCCTCAATCAAGATAAATTAAAAGCTTTAAGCGTTAATGGAGTTGCACCCACTAGGGAAAACGTCGAAAATAATACCTATCAACCCTTATCTCGTCCTTTGTTTATTTACGTCAATATTCAGTCTGCACAAAAAAACCCTCAATTTCGTAGATTCATTGATTTTTACCTCAAAAACGCTACCAGAATTATTGAACAAGTAGGTTATATACCCTTACCAGAAGAAGCTTATCACATTGGTTTTGTCCGCTTTACTCAAGGTAAAGTAGGTACTGTCTTTAATGGTGTTCCTGAACCTAATCTGACTATTTTAGAAGTTCTACAGCGAGAACAACAATTTTAATTATGGGTTAGGGTGTAGAGAATAACCCTACACCTTAACTTTGTCCTGCTTTCCCTTAAGATATAAAATAACTATTAAAACGAAATTAAATCCAATGACTTCAGAAGCAACCAATCACACCGGACAAGATAAAACCTTATTAGCGATGAAAAACTTTTCTGAACAATACGCTAAACGCACAGATACCTATTTCTGTGTTGATCCTTCCGTAACCGCTGTGGTTATTCAAGGATTAGCTAAACATAAAGAAGAGTTAGGTGCCCCTCTTTGTCCATGTAGGCACTACGAAGATAAAGAAGCAGAAGTAAAAAACACCTATTGGAATTGTCCTTGTGTTCCGATGCGAGAACGTAAAGAATGTCACTGTATGCTGTTTATTACCCCAGATAACGATTTTGCAGGAACAAGACAAGATATTACTATCGAAGAACTCCAAGAAGTCCAGGAGAGTATGTCTCTTTGAGTTCTGCTGAGACTGAATCAGAATTTACCGAAGCGATCGCCTTGTTTAATCAACAGGAATTTTATGCTTGTCATGATACTCTAGAAGCCTTATGGATGGAAGCTTTAGAGCCAGATCGCAGCTTTTATCAGGGTATCTTACAAATAGCTGTAGCCTGTTATCATCTTGGTAATCAAAATTGGCGTGGTGCAATGATTCTCTTAGGGGAAGGGAGTAACAAACTTAAAGGTTATCAACCAAGTTACTATGGGATTGATATCACTGATTTTTTGACTCAGAGTCTAGATTTATTAAAACAATTACAAGAATCAGATCCTGAGTTGAGAGTAAATTTAGTGACATCAGTACCAAAAATTAGCTTTAAATAGCCATTATGTTAAAATACTCTCGTTTATTGTGTTTATTCGGTCTGATTTGGGGAGGAACGATCGCCGCTTTGACTCTCAATCTAGAGGCGATCGCCCAATCTACCGATTTAGAAAATGCTCTCACAGTACGTTCTGATATACAAGAAGCCAACTCAGAGACGGGAATTATCACCGCTAGAGGTAACGTAAAAATCTATTATCCCGCTAGACAAATCCAAGCAACCGCAACTCAAGCACAATATTTTAGTAAAGAACGTCGTTTAGTCCTCACTGGTAATGTTTATGTTTTGCAAAATGGTAATAGTATGCGAGCAGAAAACATGACCTATTTAATCGATCAAGGAAGGTTTATCGCCACTCCGAGAAACGATCAACAGGTAGAATCCATCTATATAATTACTGATAATCAAGAAGAAGAACCAGTAATTCTCTTTGAAGACAATTTAAATTCAGAAAACTAACCGTGGCTATTATTCTGGAAAACATCCATAAATACTATGGTAAACTTTGCGTAGTAAATCGGGTTAATTTGAGAGTATCTCCTGGAGAAATCGTTGGTTTACTCGGTCCTAATGGTGCGGGAAAAACCACCACTTTTTATATCGCTACTGGTTTAATTAAACCTAATGAGGGGAATGTTTGGTTAGAAGATATTGATATTACTAGTATGCCCATTAATCAAAGAGCACGTCTAGGAATAGGTTATTTACCCCAACAAGCTAGTATTTTTCGTAATCTTACTGTATTAGAAAACCTTCTGTTAGTATTAGAACAAGCTAAAATTCCCCCCCAACTTAAAGAAGTACGTCTCCAAGAATTAATGCGAGAATTTCGTCTGGAAAAATTTGCTCACGTCAAAGGATCGCAAGTTTCAGGAGGGGAAAGACGTAGAACCGAAATAGCACGCTCTCTCGCGGTAAGTATGACAGGTCCTAAATTTTTACTTCTTGATGAACCTTTTGCAGGTGTTGATCCTATTGCTGTAGCAGAAATTCAAGAAATTATCGCTCAATTAAAAAAACGCTCTATGGGTATTCTCATTACAGATCATAACGTCAGAGAAACTTTAGCAATCACAGATCGCGCTTATATTATGCGTGATGGTCAAATCTTCGCTTCAGGAACTTCTGAAGAACTATACAATAATACTCTTGTTAGACAGTACTATTTAGGGGATAAGTTTCAACTCTAATCACACTCACACCATGAATATTAATAAAAAGAATCCTCTTACTTCACTACCTCTTTTTTCTTCATTGATGGATCGTTATCTTATCCTAGAGCTAATTGTACCCTTGTTATTTGGTATGGGGTTGTTTACTTCTTTGGGTTTATCCATTGGTATAGTCTTCGAGTTAGTCCGCAAAATGACCGAGTCAGGTTTACCCCCTAGCGTCGCTTTTCAAATCTTGATGCTAAAAATGCCAGAATTTATCGTTCTAGCTTTTCCTATGTCTATGCTTTTAGCTACTTTAATGGCTTATAGCAGATTATCCTCTGATAGTGAATTAATTGCTCTGCGCAGTATAGGAATTAGTATCTATCGTTTGATTATCCCTGCACTTATTCTGAGTATCTTTATTACTGGTTTAACTTTCTTCTTTAATAATTTTATCGCTCCTATGGCAAATTATCAAGCTGCAGTTACCCTAGAAAAAGCTTTAAGTAGAGAAAGACCAGATTTTAAAGAAAATAATATTATCTATCCCGAATACAAAAGAGTTGAACGTCCCGATGGTAGCAGAGAAACCGTCTTAAATCGTTTATTCTACGCTGAAGAATTCGATGGTCGCAATATGATTGGTTTAACAATCTTAGATCGCTCTCAAGAGAATGTCAATCAAATTTTGACAGCTAAAACCGCTTCTTGGAATATTGTTGATAATGTTTGGGACTTTTTTCATGGTACTATCTATATTATCGATACCGATGGTTCTTATCGCAATATTGTTCGCTTTGAACATCAACAGTTAGCCATTCCTAGAGCACCATTAGATTTAGCTCAACGCGGTCGTAGTCATAGTGAAATGAATATCGTGCAAGCTCAAGAATATTTACAGATTCTCCGTCTCAGTGGGGATGAACAAAGAATACGTAAGCTAAAAGTGCGTATTCAAGAAAAAATTTCTCTTCCTTTTGTGTGCATAGTTTTTGGTATAATTGGGTCAGTGATAGGTTTACAACCAACTCATACTAACCGAGCTACAAGCTTTGGTATCTGTGTAGTTCTTATTTTTGGTTATTACTTATTCTCATTTTTCTCTAGTTCTCTAGGAATTTGGGGTATTTTATCTCCTTTTATGGCTGCTTGGTTACCTAACTTTTTTGGGTTAGTTTCTGGTACTTATTTATTAGTTAAATCTGCTCGTTAAAAACCATGGAAATGTTTAATTTTGTTAACTCTCTCGTCTTTGGTGTCTTATTACTGGCTATCTTATTAGGTGCATGGGGAAATATCCAGGAATTTCAGAAAAAAGTAGAAGTTGAAAAAGAAAATGAACGACTAAAGTTATTAGAGGAACGAGAACAAAAATTAGCTGAGTTAACAGACGAATATCAAACTTTAAAGCAGGAAACGAGTACCTTACAACAAGAGTTAGGAGAATCAGAAAGTCAAATTCAAGAGAAAGAAAATGAATTAGCTGCTCTCCAAAAAATACTAGATGATTCACAAGAAATTGTTACCCAAAAAGATGAACAGCTAGCTATTCTGCGAGAAGAGTTAGGAGATTTAAAATCTAGAGTTGAACAGAAAGAAAACGAATTAGTCACTCTCAAACAAGATTTGGGGAATTTAGAAGGTAGAGTTACCCAAAAAAACGAAGAATTAACTAATCTTCAACAAGGGTTAGAAGACTCAATAGAAATTATTAAAAAAAAAGATCAAGAGTTGACTGACTTAGAATCTAGAGTTAACCAAAAAGACGAAGAATTAACTAATCTACAACAACGGTTAGAGAATTTAGAAGGTAAAGTTAACCAAAAAGACGAAGAATTAACTAATCTTCAACAAGGGTTAGAAGACTCAATAGAAATTATTAAAAAAAAAGATCAAGAGTTGACTGACTTAGAATCTAGAGTTCAAGAAAAAGAAGATGAGTTAGCTACCTTACAACAACAAGTAAGAGAATTCCCCGTAATAATTACTCAAAAAGACGAAGAATTAGCCAACCTTCAACAAC
>RECR01000063.1 GCA_007693955.1 Gloeocapsa sp. DLM2.Bin57 | reverse complement strand
CCCCTTAGATTTAGCTAGCAGCGAAAGCGCTCCTGCAATCAAAGGTTAAGTTTAATTATTTAAGAAAACGCTCTCCTAAACCTGGAGGGCGTTTTTTTTTCAACTATTATTAATCGAGATAACCCATTAAAACTTTAGGATCATCGATTTGATTAGATGCTACAGGACGATTGCCCATAACTGAGAAAGTTTCGCTAATTTGTAAAGTTCTAGAGGCGATCGGACGATTACCTGAGAAAACAATGTGACTTGTACTCTTTAAATCGCTTTTGGTAATAGGGCGTAAACTACCAACAGAAGAAAAGGTTTTCACGATTTCGAGATGACTAGATTCAATGGGTCTATTATTAGGTAAAGAAGAATCCCCTTTGAATTTTAGTTGTAACCCTGTTTTGGGTTGATTGGGTAATGATAAACCTGTTTCTTGATTTTCAGCTTGATTTTCGGTTTGAGTACCGTTTTCCTGTAAGTTTTCTACTGTCATGGTTTTTTCTCCTAATTGGGACTATCCTTGAGGGAAAACTATTAATCTTTTTTTAATAATTTAATCTATTCTATCTTGTATTTAGCTTTAGATAAAATAAAACTATGATTGAGCCAATTAAACCCCCCCATATTCCTGACTGTGCCTGGCAGCGTAGTATAGGTAAAGACTGGGAACAAATATACACTGTACGCTATGCAAGTAACCTAGATGATGGCCCGTGGCACGGGATGCCTTTAGGTGGCTTTGGGGCGGGTTGTTTTAGTCGTTCTCCTCGTGGTGATTTTAATCTCTGGCATTTAGACGCAGGAGAACATGTCTTTAAGACTCTCGATGCTTGTCAATTTGCTGTTTTTGAACAACCAGAAGGGGGAGAAGCTCAAGCCTATGCTACTGCTACTCAACCTCCAGAAGACGGTAGTTTATCTAGTTGGTTATGGTATCCCAAAGCCAAAGGGACTTATCACGCTCTCTATCCCCGTAGTTGGTTTAAATATGAGGGAGTGTTCCAAAGTGAGTTAATTTGTGAGCAATTTTCGCCAATTTGGGCAAAAAACTACCAAGAGTCTAGTTATCCCATCGCTTTATGGCAATGGACAGCCCATAATCCTACTGATAAACCCATAACTATCAGTATTATGCTCAGTTGGCAAAATATCGTAGGTTGGTTTACTAATGCGATTAAATCCCCTGAAATCAAAATTAGAGATGATGGTAGCCCTACTTATCAGTATCAACCCCGTTGGGGAGATAGTACAGGGAATTATAATCAGTGGATACAAGACGGCTTTAGAATAGGTTGTCTATTTAATCGTATTCAACCGCACGAAGAATTACAACAGGGAGAAGGACAATTCTGCATAGCTAGTATTCTTAATCCTAGTTTAGAAGTATTCTATCAAACTCGCTGGAATCCTAAAGGTGACGGCTTAGCAGTCTGGGATGATTTCGCCCGCAATGGCTCTCTAGCTGATAAACAAGATGAAACACCCGCAGAGCCTGGAGAACAAATAGCAGGAGCGATCGCCGTTCGTTTTACCGTGCGTCCTGGGAGAACACGTAAGATACCATTTGTAATAGTCTGGGACTTACCCATCATGGAATTTGCCCCAGATATCACTTATTATCGTCGTTATACCGACTTTTTCGGTCGTAATGGTCAAAACGCCTGGGCAATGGTGCGAACCGCTCTCAAACACGGGGAAATGTGGCAAGACAAGATTGAACAATGGCAAAACCCTATTATCAATCGCCCTGATTATCCCAATTGGCTAAAAATGGCTTTATTCAACGAATTATATTTGCTTACTCAAGGTGGTACTCTTTGGACAGCGGCTACAGAAAATGATCCAGTAGGACAATTCGCCGTGTTAGAATGTCTGGACTATCGTTGGTATGAAAGTCTCGATGTTCGCTTATATGGCTCTTTCCCTCTAGCTAAATTTTGGCCCCGTCTTGATAAAGCTATCCTCGAAGCTTTTGCGCGCGCTATACCCCAAGAAGATGAAACTATACGAGTCATTGGCTACAATCAAAGGGAAGCTAAACGTAAGTTATCAGGAGCAACCCCCCACGATTTAGGTGCACCTAATGAACATCCCTGGGAAAAAACTAATTATACTAGTTACCAAGATTGCAATCTCTGGAAAGATTTAAGTAGCGATTATGTCCTGCAAGTATATCGGGATTTTGTCTTGACGGATAAACAAGATACAGATTTTCTCTGGGAATGTTGGCCGAGTGTGACTAAAACCCTCGATTATCTCAAAACCTTTGACTTAGACGGTGACGGTATCCCCGAAAATAGCGGCGCACCAGATCAGACTTTTGATGATTGGCGTTTACAGGGAGTTAGCGCTTATTGTGGTGGTTTGTGGATTACAGCTTTAGAAGCGGCGATCGCTATCGCTAAAATCTTACTGGCTAATCCTCCGATGAATCCTCTCTTACAACCAGAAGATTATCCCCAAGGTATCCAGACAACCTTAGCTAACTACCAAAACTGGTTAAGTCAATCTCGTTTAGTTTATCACTCTCAACTCTGGAATGGTAAATATTATCGTCTGGATAATCAAAGTAATTCCCAGATAGTTATGGCTGATCAACTCGCGGGTCAATTTTACGCCCAATTACTCGGACTTCCTGACTTGGTTGAGTCGCAATATCTGAAATCTACCCTAGAAACTATCTATCAAAGTTGTTTTTTGAACTTTCATCAGGGTAAAATTGGCGCAGCTAATGGGGTTAAATTAGATGGTACTCCAGAAAATCCCGATAGTACTCATCCTCTAGAAGTATGGACTGGTATTAATTTCGCTTTAGCTGCTTTTTTAATTCGTAATGGTATGCAAACCGAAGGATTAAAGTTAGCCCAAACCGTGGTACAACAAATCTATGATAATGGTTTACAGTTTCGTACTCCTGAAGCGATTACTTCTGAGGGAACTTTTCGCGCTAGTCACTATCTACGCGCTATGGCAATTTGGCTGATTGATTATACTCTCTCGGGAAAATGAGTATTATTTATTGGTTAGATGAGATTGATGCTGCAACATACCCTCAAGTAGGACAAAAAGCTTATACTCTAAGTCAGATTAAACAGAGAGGTTATCCTGTTACTCCTGGTTTAGTTATCTCTAATTCCCTATTTGAGCAGTTTCTCACCCTCTCTCCTTTAGATAGGTTATTAACGGATTTTGCTAGTCTTGATTGTCATAATCATCAAGCTTTACAGACTTTTGCTCAACAAAGTCGTCAAATTATCCTTAATACCACTTTTCCTCCTGACTGGTTAGAAACTATCTATAGGGAAGTTACTAAGTTACCTAATACCCCTATCAAATTAATACCCTCTGTTTGTGTGTTTAATGCTATGGAGTGGGATGAGTTACTCTCTTCTCAATTTTCCCTCAATCATCCTGAAGGGTTATCTCAGGGTATTAAAAACAGTTGGGCTGAATTATTTAGGGCTAAAATTCTTTGGTTATTACAAAAAAGACGACTTAATCTCACTCAAGTAAAATTTGCTCTCTTACTCCAACCTTATTATACAGCGATTAGTTCAGGAGTCACTACTATTGACCCTTCCACTGTTATTATAGATAGCACCTGGGGAGATAAATTGGCTTTAGATTGGGGAGAGGTTTTACCCGATCGCTTTTGCTATAATTCTCTGAGTCGGGTTTTAGCAACTCACAAATTGGGTAATAAATTAGTTGCTTATCGTCTTAATAATGATTTATTAGCAAGATATTTACTAGATGAAGAAGCACAGACTAATTATAGTCTCACTGAGCAGCAGTTAACAGAGTTAGAGAATCTTTGTTTTGATTTGGTTAATGATTATCCCTCCGTTAACTCTTTTACTTGGAGTTGGAGAGACAATCAGTTAGATATTACAGAGGTTAAACCCTATTTAACTCCCTTGCAATCCAATTCTAACTTAATTATACAAGGATTAGCTGCTTCTCAAGGACAAGCGATCGCTCCTGCACAAATTATCCTTGATTCTCAACAACATTGGCAATCTATTCCACCCCAACAAATTCTCGTTTTTGCTAATCTTACTCCTGATTGGTTACCTCTAGTCAAAAAAGCCGCAGGTATCATCACCGAAACGGGAGGTTTAACCAGTCATGGGGCTATTATTGCTAGAGAGTTAGGTATTCCCGCTATTGTTGGCGCGGAGGGTGCAACTCAGTTAATTACTACGGGAACTTTAATCAAAATTAATGGTGATACTGGTGAAGTTTCTTTTCCTTCTGGTTTTGAATCTCAATCTGAGTTAGAATTAGATATACCTTTACCTTATTATCCTATTAGTACTCAATTATTCGTTAATATTAGTCAACTCGAAAGCCTTAATTTAGTTTCCGGTAAACAGGTTGATGGTGTAGGTTTATTACGTACAGAATTCTTTTTTTTAGAATTGCTACAACAACGTTCATTAATTACCTGGTTAAATAACTATTCAACAGAATTAAAAGAACATTTACAACATTTTCTAGAAACAGTTTGTCAAGCTTTTCCTGGTAAACCCGTATTTTATCGTTCTCTTAATTGGGAGTCATTAGAATTAAATAAATATTTAGGAGAAGTTAAACACAATCAAAAAATTAAAGAAATATTCTTTAAATTAGAGTTAGAAATTATTTTAGAATTGAGCAGATATAAAAAATCTAAAATTAATCTTCTTTTACCTTTTATTCGTAGTGTAGAGGAATTTCAACATTATTATCAATTAATAGAAAAATCAGGATTATTACAACAAACATCATTAGCCATATGGATTATGGCAGAAGTTCCCTCAGTGATTTTCTTATTACCAGAATACGTAGCAGCGGGAGTGCAAGGAATATCAATAGGTACAAATGATTTGAGTAAATTTTTATTAGGAATTAATCGAGAAGATACCTTAATTAACTCACAATTAACCACTCAACATCCCGCTGTAAAAAAAGCGATTAAACAATTAATAACATCAGCACAAGAATTAAAGATACCCTGTTCGATTTGTGGTCAAATATCAGTAGAATACCCCGAAATAATCACAGACTTAGTGAGGTGGGGGATACAATCTATTTCTGTGGAAGCTAAAGCAATAACTAAGACTTATGGGGCGATCGCTCGGGCTGAACAAGGTATTATTCTAGATATGGCGAGAAAATTTAACCTTGGTTGATTCTGATTTTGGATTCCAATGACAAGTTTCTTGCCCTGATACATTTATCTAGCGAAACCTCTTGTTAATTTTTTAGTTAAAAAACGCTCAAAATAAGTATGTATAAGGATTAGAGGCTGATTAACCCCAAAAATCTGTGCTTTAGCTATTACCGTATATTTGCTGTAATACGGCTACTAAACCTGTCCAACCCGTTTGATGAGATGCTCCAAGCCCAGAACCAAAATCGCCGTGAAAATATTCATGAAATAAAATTAAATCACGCCAGTGGGGATCGCTTTGGAATCGCTCAATATCTCCATAAACGGGTCGCCTTTTAGATGCATCTTGGGTAAAAATTCCCATAAGTCGATTTGACAAATCACGAGCGACATCCGATAGTGTCATCATTTTTCCTGAACCAGTTGGATATTCAACTTGAAAATTGTCTCCAAGATAGGTGTGAAATTTTTGCAAGGACTCAATAATGAGATAATTTACCGGAAACCAGATCGGGCCTCGCCAATTAGAGTTTCCTCCAAATAAATTTGTCGTCGATTCGCTAGGTTCGTAATCAACACGGTACTCCTGTCCTCCTATGGAAAAGGTATAAGGATGTTGGGCATGATACTGCGAAAGTGACCTTATTCCATGTTCGCTAAGAAATTCGCTTTCAGCTAACATTTTTCTTAAAACATGGCGTAGTTTATCAATGGGTAATAGCGATAAAACTCTCATTCCCTCTATCCCTTTTTGTTCCAAGCAGGTGATATGAGATGCGAGATCAGGACGATTTTCTAAAAACCACATGACTCGTCGTTTAAAGTCAGGTAGGCGATCTAATCTTTCCTGAGAGATTGTGGCGACGGCAAATAGGGGAATTAGACCAACTAAAGAACGGATCTTTAAAGGAATATGCTGTCCATCAGGAAGGTTGAGGACATCATAATAAAATTTATCCGTTTCGTCCCATAAATCCGACCGGTAGGGTCCTAAATTGTTCATCGCATTAGCAATATAAATAAAATGTTTAAAAAATTTGTTAGCGATGTCTTCATAAACTGGATTGTCTTGAGTTAATTCTAGGGAAATTTCCAGTAAATTTAAACAATACATTGCCATCCAACCGGTGGCATCGGACTGTTGAATATAGCCCCCTGTGGGTAAAGGCTTACTACGGTCAAACACACCGATATTGTCCAAACCGAGAAATCCCCCTTCAAAGACATTATTGCCTTCTATATCTTCTCGATTCACCCACCAAGTAAAATTGAGCAACAGCTTTTGAAAAACGCGTTCTAGAAATAGGCGATCAGCTTTACCATAAATTTTTTTTTCGATCTGATAAACACACATTGTTGCCCAAGCATGAACAGGGGGATTAACATCATCAAAAGACCACTCATAGGCAGGTAATTGACCGTTTGGGTGCATATACCACTCACGAGTTAATCTCTGTAGTTGTCTTTTAGCAAAATCGGGATCGATCATCGCCAGTGGAATTGTCTGAAACGCTAAATCCCAAGACGCGAACCAAGGATACTCCCACTTATCGGGCATAGACAGCACATCATCACCATAAAAGTGTTCCCATCGATGGTTTCTCCCCTGTAGGCGTTGAGAAGGGGGCGAAGGTTGTTGAGGATCTCCCTTTAGCCATTGATCGACGGCATAATAATAAAATTGCTTACTCCAAAGCATTCCAGCGAATGCCTGTCGCTGAATATTGCGCTGATCTGCCGATAGATCACTGGGACATATGCGCTGATAAAAGGCATCTGCCTCGGCAATACGCGTTTGAAAAAGCGGCTCAAAATCAGTGCCAAAAGGATTAGTTAGATCGGGTGAGTCACTAAGGCGCAATCGAACGGTTTGCGTTTTTCCTGGGTTGATCATAAGACTATAATAAATAGAGACTTTAGTCCCGATGCGATCACTATTAACAGCTGATTGATCACCGTGAATGAGATAATTATTAATACCGTCCTTGACATAAGGGGAGGTATTAGCAACCCCAAACAGTCGCTCATAGTTAGTTTCATTATCGGTGAATAGTAAGTCAGTGCTATTTTCGCAGTAGAGCCAGCGCCGTCCGAGGCTAGGATGAGAAGCTTCAATTATTTGGAAGTTAGCATCAGATGGCAAGACTTTAAGGACAGGTTTTTCTGTTTTCTCATCCCACGACCAAGTATTACGAAACCACAACGTAGGACACAAATGTAATGGGGCAGGCTCAGATCCCCGATTGATGGCACTAATTTTAATTAGAATATCTTCGGGTGACTGCTTGGCATATTCTACAAATACATCAAAATATTGATCGCCTTCAAATACGCCTGTATCCAACAGTTCATACTCTTTGGTTTGACGACCACGATGACGATTTTCTTCCACCAGTTGATTGTAGGGAAAAGCCCTTTGGGGATATTTATACAAGTATTTCATGTAGGCGTGAGTTGGGGTATTGTCAAGATAAAAATAATATTCTTTGACATCTTCCCCGTGGTTGCCTTCAGAACCCGTTAAGCCAAACAATCGTTCTTTCAGAATTGGGTCGGCTCCATTCCAGAGAGCGAGGGCAAAACAGAGTCGTTGATGATTATCTGAAATTCCTGCGATACCGTCTTCACCCCAACGATACGCCTGCGATCGCGCTTGATCGTGTGATAAGTAATCCCAGGCTTCCCCTGTCGCACTATAATCTTCTCTTACTGTTCCCCACTGCCGTTCGCTCAGATAAGAACCCCAACGTCTCCAATAAGCAGTACGATCGCGATCTTGGGCTAGGCGGATTTCTTCTTCAGTCATATTTTTTTTCGTTTTTTGTTGATTACTGTTCATGGTAGTTCCAGAGAAGTCCACCATCGACAAAGAAAGTGCTACCCGTGATATAGTCCGCATCAGAGGAAGCGAGAAAGGCAACCACAGAAGCTACGTCCTGGGGCTTACCTAAACGTTTGAGGGGAATATTTTGTAGTAATGCATTGAGTTGCTGCGGATTGTTGAGCAGCTTGGTGTTTATAGGTGTTTCAATCGCCCCAGGTGCAACATTATTGATGGTGATACCATAAGGACCTAGTTCGATTGCCAAATCCCGAGCCATCATTTTCACACCTCCTTTGCTAACACAATAGGAGGCAAAATTGGGAAAAGGGAGTTCTTCATGGACTGAACTGATATTAATAATTTTGCCGGGGCGTTTTGTCTCCATGAGATGTTGAACAAGGGCTTGTGCTGCAAAAAAAGCACCTTTGAGGTTGACATTCAGAACCATGTCGTAGTCAGCTTCAGTTATTTCCCAAAAGGGTGCATGCCTTTCTAGCCCTGCATTGTTTACAAGAATATCCAACTGACCAAAATGCTTGATCCCCTCCTGAATGAGGTTTCGTACTTGATTGAGATCGCCTAAATCGGCTTTGACAACGTATCCATCAGGGGCGTGATCCTTGGCCAAATGACAGTTTCCCCCTGCTAATTTCACTTGTTTGAGGGTTTCTTCTGCACCTTCAGGATGGGAGCGGTAATCAATGACAATACTAGCTCCTTCAGAAGCCAACTTGATGGCGATCGCTTGTCCGAGTCCTTGACTGCTACCCGTCACAAGGGCTACTTTTCCTGCTAATTTCATTTGATTTACTCCAATAATTTACCAAATTTTTGAGTTTTGTCTCGAAAATGAAGAATTTTTCCTCTGAAAGTATCTAGTTTACAGCATTTTAACCTTCTCTAAGCATTAAGCCCAAAATCAAAGATTGGAGCAATAACAGACCCAGTAAACTAACAGAAAAATACTTCCAATACCGTTTTATTAAGGAGAATATGACTCGCTCAACGGCTTTAACGACAACCTTTTCAATCTCTGGACTGACAATTGTTTTATTGACAATTTCCTCTAATTCTTGATTGAAGGCTTCCCTGGTACGGTGGGTCACTTTGTGGACTTGTTGGTTAATTAAGGCTTCGGTTTTTTTGAGGGGATTATTCATGATGTCTCAATTCTAGAAAATCTTTCAAACGTTGACTTACCTTAAACGCTCAAGAAGATGATCTCCTACTCGCAATGCATTAGCAATGATCGTGAGGGTGGGGTTGACTGCTGCGCTAGAAGGGAAAAAACTGCTATCAACTACATAAAGATTTTCAACATCGTGAGTACGACAGTTTAAGTCTAAAACAGAACAAGTGGGATCTTCACCAAAACGACAAGTCCCACATTGGTGACCGACCACTTGAATGGGCATTTTGTTGCGGGGATAGATGCTCATAGACATGATATGTCCAACGCGATCACTGGCCTTGAGAATTTCTATCCATCGCTTAACCAAGCGATCGCCAGCTTCGGTATTATTAGGCGTATAGTGTAAACTTATCCCATCTTTCAATGCCTTGACTCTGTTAGTAGGATTAGGTAAATCTTCTGTTTGAAACCACCAGCCCACCGAATGCAAAGAAGCCATTTCATACTGGGCTTGTAAATCTAAACCGGTTTTCGGAAGCCATTGGAGCATTGAGGACAAAAGCGATGGAGCTTCTGCCGGAATCATATCTGGCAGGACATTACCTGTATTCTGAATAAAACCCATCGGATAAGAAAAATTGGGTTCTCCCCAATAAAAATCGCTAACCGCAATTGTCTTTTGATAAATTGAAGGATTGGGTTTAGGATGGAGGGCTACCATTGCTGTTGTGAGATGCTTCATAAAATTGCGTCCCACCTGATCAGAACTATTGGCTAAGCCATTGGGGTGAGCGTCATTGGCAGAGCGCAAGAGTAAGGCGGCGGAATTAATCGCACCACATGAAACTACAACAATATCGCCTTGAAAACGATGTTTTCGTTCCTCTAGTTCTACTTCTACCTCCGTAACCTCCCGTCCTGATTCGTTAGTGTATAGACGAAGAACTTTCGCCCCAGTTAAAAGAGTTATATTAGGGTACTTTGAGACTGGACGAAGACAATTTACCTCTGCATCAGCTTTACCTCTTACCAAACAGGGAAAACCATCACAGCTATCGCAGCGAATACAATCACCCATCGTGCGCTCAACTTCATTGAGCTTTATTCCCAAAGGTAAATGATAAGGATGCAAGCCCTGTTGTTTCAAACTTTCTACAATTTCCTGCATCCGCGATTCATGGCTGACAGGCGGATAAGGATAGGGCGCTTGGCGAGGCGGTTCGGTCGGATCATCTCCTTCCCTTCCGTGAACATCGTATAATAGTTCAGCCTGAAGATAATAGGATTCAAAATCTCGATATTTTAGAGGCCATTCTGGAGATATACCGTCTTTATGTAGGACTGCTTCAAAATCTCGCTCTCGTAATCTTAATAGTGCAGCTCCATAAACTTTTGTATTACCGCCCACCCAATAACTCATTTGGGGACGAAAGGTATTTCCCTCTTTATCCTGCCATTTTTCCTGAGTATGGTAGCGTTCTTGGGCGTAAACTTGAGAGGCATCCCAGTTTTCTTTTTCTCTAGGTAAATAGTTTCCTCTTTCTAAAACTAGAATCTTTTTTCCACTTTTTGAAAGACGGTGTAATAGAGTTCCCCCTCCTGCACCAGTACCGATAATAATAACATCGTAGTGTTCACTAGTAAGTGACATAATCAAATTATTTACTTTGAAATATGAATTTTAATTAAAATGGTAGCTCATTAATCTAAAAAACACCATACTTGTCTCAAATTCGTTTAGAGCAACTCCCGAGCAAGTGAGGTATATTTTTAGTGATACACTCACCCCAGGACTCGTCCCTTGAGCATCTTCTTTAGTTTTACTACTTAAACAATACTAAAAGTTAACTTCTATGATCAAAGGTTTCTCGATTCTGTCTTGTGTTCATCAATCCGTTACCCCAGAAACATCACCAAATGAGGCCTTTAATTGGCGATTACGAGAAGCATCAATTAAACTTAATCGATTTGGGGTGTGGGCAGCCCTTGCTGGTTTTTTGACGGGATTAATCGGTGGGGGATTTCGTCGTCTGGTGGATCAGGTGATGAATACTAGATTACTATTCCTAAATAGTTTCACCAATAGTTTTCTAATCGAAGCCTTAATCTCTATTTTATTCTCTTCGGTAATGGTATTTCTAGGATTTTGGTTAATGCGTCGTTTGGCGCCAGAAACCAACGGTAGTGGCATTCCTCAAATTGAAGGATTTCTCGATGGCAACTTATCCCTAAGAGGAAAACGAATTGTTCCGGTCAAATTTGTCACGGGGATCTTAATTTTAGGCAGTGGGATGATCTTGGGAAGAGAAGGTCCCACGATTCAAATGGGAGGGGGAATTGGTCAATTAGTAGGAGAACAAATTCGAGGGAATAAAGAACAAATTAGAATCTTAGTAGCGGCCAGTAGTGGGGCAGGATTAGCTGCGGCATTTATGGCGCCACTAGCCGGAATTTTCTTTGTTATAGAGGAAATGCATCCAAGATTTCAAAACCCTGTTTCTGCCTATCGAGCCGTTGCTTTCGCTTGCATTATGGCTGTTATTGGTTCGAAGTTAGTTATAGATGAACCGGTTTTAGAGCTTAAAATTTATGATGCGCCACCTTTAGCGTCTGCATGGATATTTGTTCTTTTAGGTATCTCCTTGGGATGTTTAGGTTATTTGTTTAATCAGGGACTGATAGCGAGTCTCAACTTTTTAGGTCGTCTGCAAGGTCATTGGCATCGGTTGATGGGATTATATATTGGCGGATTAGTGGGTTTACTTAGCTGTATTTATTTTCCCACTTTAGCCAATTATCCTCATTTTGAGCATCCCATCGTTGGAGGGGGTGAACGCACTATTGTCTGGTCATTGACCGCTGATGAACCCACACTAATCTTGGGAGGATTATTGATTTTGCGCTTTGGTTTAACTCTGTTATGTTACGGCTCGGGATCTCCGGGTGGGATTTTTGCGCCTTTGTTATCAATCGGTACGCTTTTTAGTCAAGGAATGGCCAGATTATTTCATAGTTATTTTCCCGAGTGGCTTCCCGAACCCGGATTATTGACGATCGCAGGAATGGGGGGATTAGTGGCCGCAACGGTTCGTGCGCCTCTAACAGCCATTTTGTTAACCTTGGAGATTACAGGAAATTATAAGTTAACTATCCCTTTGATGATAACCATATTAACGGCTGTTATTATGGCTCATCAATTAGGCGGTAAACCGATTTATACAAGTTTATTAGAGCGTATTTTAAGCAATCAACCTAAGGTTTCTCAAGACAATCATAGCGCTACGCGATCCCGAATAGGGAATAGGGAATAGGGAATAGGGAAATGAAGAGGGGAGATGGGGTAGAGCTCACAAGTGTAGGTTTTTTACAGAAAAGTTATCATGAGGTAAGACAAGGG
>RECR01000062.1 GCA_007693955.1 Gloeocapsa sp. DLM2.Bin57 | reverse complement strand
TAATTAAAAAAGTGGGGATGGGCATCGCCTCACTCAAAAACGGTCAATCATCTCTTAAGGTGAAAGATAAGAAGCCTACACCATAATCTTTGATTTGGTGTAGGAGTATGTCACAGAACTAATAATTATTAAGGTTGATTCCTGCTTCTTTTGCCATAGCTTGTAATCCTTTGTGATTAAGGGTTTTAATCGCTTTGGTAGAAAGACGCAGTTTCACCCAACGTTGACCTTCAGCCCACCAAACTCTCTTCCATTGTAAATTTGCTTCTTGTAATCTTTTGGTTCTACGGTGAGAATGGGATATACTAAAGGCATTATTAGCTTTTTTTCCTGTAAGATCGCATTTACGAGCCATAATTAATTCAAGACCTCTTTTTAATTCTATCTAGAGCTTTACTATTATATTGTATAAACATGGATAGTGTCGGTGATAAAATTAAGACAAATGTCGTTGAAACCTGGAATCTTGGTAAAGTCTATCGCACTGGGTTTTGGTTGAATCAAAAAGTAGTATCCCTACAAGATTGTTCTTTAGGAATTCAGCAGGGAGAAACCTTTGGATTATTAGGACCAAATGGCGCGGGTAAAACAACTTTACTAAAAATTCTCCTCGGAATCATTAAATCTACCTCGGGAAAAGCAGTGTTATTAGGTCGTCCCGTTGGCGATCGCTCCATTAAACAACGGGTTGGCTATCTCCCAGAAAATGCCTATTATTACGACTATTTGACGGGTTGGGAATTTTTAAACTTTGTCGCCGGTTTATTCCAAATCCCCCCAAAAGAAACCAAAAAAAGGGTAGTAGAATTATTAGACTTAGTGGGATTAGCTGAATCAACAGCCAAAAAGAAACAACTGCGACAATATTCTAAAGGGATGGTACAACGTATTGGTATGGCTCAAGCCTTAATCAATGACCCTGATGTAGTCTTTCTCGATGAACCAATGTCAGGATTAGATCCCATGGGACGTTATCAAGTCAGACAAATTATACTATCTCTCAAAGAAAGAGGCAAAACCATCTTTTTTAATTCTCATATACTTTCTGATGTAGAGTTAATCTGCGATCGCATTGCTATTCTCGCCCAAGGTAATCTGATTTGTTCAGGTTCACTCAATGAATTGTTAGGATCTCCTGATAGTTATCAAGTAGTAGTCAAAGGAGGAACTCAAGAACAATTATCCCCCTGGATCAACAATTTAAGCCAAGATGAACATTATTGGCATGGTCAACTAAATCAAGAACCAGAAAGGTTTATTCATTATTTAGCCACAATTGATGCACAGTTATTAAATTTACGTTTAGCTAGGGTATCTTTAGAAGAATTTTTCCTAAAACAGTTACAAGAAAGGGGTATTTATAAATCTTCTTAGGCATTTTTAATCTTAATTAACTCTTAACCCAAACTTTATTAAAAAAGACTTAAAATTTGGGTAAGTAAAGATAACAGAATGTTAGTCTTAGCAAAGTTGATGACAAAATATGCTAATTGTTGAATATTATCATCACTAGAAAAAAAATAGGGAAAAAATATGGCGATCGCAAAAGAAGACCCCAAAATAAGTCCCTTAGCAGGCTTACCCGCACCAGCTAATATTTTAATTGATGTTAGTCAGTTGCAAAAACAATACTACGAAATCAAACCAGATCCCGAAAACCCCTTACAGAGGGTAAGTTTCGGCACATCAGGACATCGTGGTTCAGCAGCTTTAGGAACATTCAACGAAGCTCATATCATCGCTATGACTCAAGGGGTAATCGATTACCGTAAAAGTCAAGGCATCAATGGGCCATTGTATATGGGGATGGATAGTCACTTTCTCTCAGCCCCAGCCCAAAGAACAGCCCTAGAAGTACTAGCAGCCAATGGGATTGAGGTATATCTCGCTAAAGAAGAAGGAGACGCCCAATATACACCGACACCAGTAGTATCTCATGCTATTTTAAACTATAACAAAGACAAAAAACAAGGATTAGCAGACGGATTAATTATTACCCCCTCCCATAACCCACCATCAGACGGTGGGTTTAAATATAATCCCCCTTCAGGAGGACCTGCAGGTACAGAAATTACCAAAGTTATTCAAGAAAGAGCCAACGAATTACTAAAAAACCATAATCGAGAAGTAAAGCGCATACCCTACGAACAGGCGATCGCAGCGAGTACAACTCACTTTTATGACTTTGTTACGGGTTATGTCAATGACCTTGAAAATATCGTTGATTTAGACATAATCAGAGAATCAGGAATCAAAATCGGCATCGATCCCCTAGGAAGTTCCAACGTAGGTTACTGGTTACCCCTAATCGAGCGCTATAAAATCAACGCAACGGTAGTGAATCCCAAAGTAGATCTAACCTTTGGCTTTATGACCGTAGATTGGGATGGCAAAATCAGAATGGATTGTTCCTCCCCCTACGCTATGGCTAACCTCGTCAAACTCAAAGACCAATATGATATAGCCTTTGGGAATGATACAGATTCAGATCGTCATGGTATCGTTACCCCAAGTATGGGATTAATGAACCCTAATCACTTCCTAGCAGTAGCCATTAACTATCTCTTTACAAACCGTACTAATTGGGCTTTTGACACAGCCATAGGTAAAACCGTAGTTAGTAGTAGCTTAATAGATCGCGTTGCTAAAGATATCGGAAAACAGCTCTATGAAGTGCCAGTAGGCTTTAAATGGTTCGTAGATGGATTATTAAGCGGAAAATTAGGATTTGGTGGCGAAGAAAGCGCAGGAGCATCATTTTTACGCAAAAATGGGCAAGTGTGGAGCACCGATAAAGACGGGATTATTATGGGCTTACTAGCAGCAGAAATCACCGCTCGCACAGGGAAAGATCCAGGAGTATATTACCAACAATTAAGCGATCGCCTCGGCAAGTCTTATTACACTCGTATTGATTCCCCCGCGACTCCTGAACAAAAAACAGGATTAAGCAAACTCTCACCAGAACAAGTCAAAGCTACTACCCTAGCGGGAGACACTATTACTAGCAAGTTAACCAACGCACCTGGTAATAACGCTCCCATTGGTGGCTTAAAAGTCAACACAGCTGAAGGTTGGTTCGCAGCCCGCCCATCAGGAACAGAAAACGTTTACAAAGTATATGCCGAAAGCTTCAAGAGTCAGGAACACCTAGAAACCATACTCAGTGAAGCCCAACAAATCGTAACCGACGCTATAGCCTAAATCAAGGAGCAAACCAATGTATATTGATGATATAATTCTTACTGAAGTATTAGATTCCCGTGGTAACCCCACAGTCGAAGCAACAGTTTATCTTGAAGACGGGACAACGGGTAAAGCTTTAGTACCCTCGGGAGCATCCACAGGAGAAAAAGAAGCGGTAGAACTCAGAGACAAAGATCCTAAACGCTACGGTGGTAAAGGTGTACTCAAAGCGATCGAAAATGCCACCGATAAACTCGTACCAGACTTGCTCGGGATGGACGTCACCCAACAAAGAGAGATTGACCAATTAATGATCGCAATCGACGGTACAGAGTACAAAAGTGTCATCGGTGCTAACGGCATCCTAGCGATTTCCCTAGCCTCAGCTAAAGCAGCAGCTAACTATCTCAAACTACCCCTCTATCGCTATATCGGTGGTGTAAACGCTTCTTTACTACCAGTACCCTGCTTAAACGTAATCAACGGTGGAGGACACGCAGATAATACGGTAGATTTCCAAGAATTTATGATCGCCCCCCACAATGCCCCTAGCTTTACCGAATCCATTCGCATGGGGATTGAAACCTTCCACACCCTCAAATCCCTACTGAAGAAAAAAGGCTATAGCACAGGAATTGGTGATGAAGGTGGGTTCGCACCTGATCTTAAATCCAACGTAGAAGCAGTAGAACTGATTCTCGAAGCTATTACTCTAGCAGGATACAAACCAGGAGAAGATATCTCCCTCTGTCTCGATCCCGCTACCTCAGAAATGTGTAAAGAAACCCACAATAAATATCGTTTCTTCAAATCAGACCAATCCGTCAAAAGTGCTGAAGAAATGGTGGAACTCTGGAAAAGTTGGGTAGAACAATATCCCATCGTTTCTATCGAAGACGGTATGGGTGAAGCAGATTGGGAAGGTTGGAAACTCTTGACTGATGAGATAGGAGATAAGGTAGAACTAGTTGGAGATGACCTTTTCTGTACCAACCCTAAAATTTTAGCCCAAGGTATAGAAGCAGGAGTCGCTAACTCTATCTTGATTAAAGTTAACCAAATCGGCACACTTACCGAAACTCTCGACACCATCGAACTAGCCAAAAAGAATAGCTATAAATGCTTTGTCTCTCACCGTTCAGGTGAAACTGAAGATACCACTATCTCTGACCTAGTGGTTGCTACCAGTACAGGCAAAATCAAAACAGGTTCAGGTTGTCGCGGTGAAAGAATCGCTAAATTTAACCAACTACTCAGAATCGAAAGAGAGTTAGGTACAACTGCTCGTTTCGCAGGTAGAAAAGCGTTTCAATAAAATCAGGGGAACTTATGAATAGTCAAGAACTTTGGCAACGTTATCAAGATTGGCTTTATTACCATGGGGAACTAGAATTATATCTAGATATTAGTCGGATGCGCTTCCCTGATAGTCTGTTATCTACACTGCAACCTAAGTTTGAGAAAGCTTTTGCAGATATGAAAGCACTAGAAGGAGGAGCGATCGCCAATCCCGACGAAGAACGCATGGTAGGTCACTACTGGTTAAGAAATCCAGATCTAGCCCCAGCAGCGCCCAAAAAAGAGATTGTTGAGACTTTGGAGGCTATGGAAAGCTTTATCCAGAAAGTACACCAAGGCACAATCAAACCACCAGGAGCAGATAAATTTACCGATATCCTCTCCGTGGGTATAGGTGGCTCAGCCCTTGGACCTCAATTCATCGCTGAAGCCCTTACTCCTGACTTTCCCCCTCTCAACATCCACTTTATTGATAATACCGATCCTAGCGGTATCGATAGAGTCTTAAATCGGATTAAAAACCGTCTCCCTAGCACTCTGGTAATCGTTACCAGCAAATCAGGAGGAACACCCGAAACCCGTAACGGGATGTTAGAAGTAGCCGAATTCTACAAACAACAAGGCTTAGACTTTCCTAGTCACGCAGTAGCGATTACTATGGCAGGAAGCAAAATGGACCAAATCCAAAAAGAACAAGGTTGGTTAGCCAGTTTTCCTATGTTCGATTGGGTAGGAGGTCGTACTTCTGTAATGTCAGCGGTAGGCTTACTTGGCGCAGGGTTACTAGGTGTAGATCTCAAAGCCATGATCGCGGGAGCAAAAGAAATGGATATGGCTACTCGTATAGCAGATATCAAAAAAAATCCCGCCGCCTTGTTAACCTTAGCTTGGTACTATAGCGGTGATGGCAAAGGTAGCAAAGATATGGTCATACTTCCTTATAAAGATAGTCTTCTCCTCTTCTCTCGCTATCTCCAACAATTAGTTATGGAGTCACTAGGGAAAGAAAAAGACTTAGACGGTAACACCGTTTATCAGGGTATCGCTGTTTATGGTAACAAAGGTTCAACGGACCAACACGCTTACGTACAACAGTTAAGAGAAGGTGTACCCAACTTCTTCGCTACCTTTATTGAAGTGCTAGAAGATAGAAACGGAAAATCCCTCGAAGTAGAAAGGGATGCTACCTCGGGAGACTTCCTCTCAGGATTCCTCCTCGGAACACGACAAGCACTCTATGAGAATAATCGCGATTCCATCACCATTACCATCCCTAAAGTAGATGCACGTCGTGTGGGTGCATTAATCGCCCTCTACGAAAGAGCAGTTAGTTTCTACGCTTCTATTGTCAATATCAACGCCTATCACCAACCTGGAGTAGAAGCAGGTAAAAAAGCCGCAGCTTCAGTATTAGACCTACAGCGTAGTATCTTAAAAGCCATCAAAAATAGCTCAGCACCCCTGAGTATCGCCGATTTAGCAGCTAAAGCAGGTGCAACCGAACAGGTGGAAACCGTTTATAAGATTGTGCGTCATTTAGCAGCTAATAACCGTGGAGTATCTCTAGAAGGAAATCCCTCCACCCCAGGAAGTCTCATGGTTTCCATGGTTCAGGCTTAGGTAGAACGGTTTTAGTGGTTATTCCGAATGCGCGAATGCGCGAATTAATGATTTTTTCGCTCATTCTACATTCTTCATTTCCATCTCCCCCTCTCCCCCTCTTTTGCCTCTTCCCTTTTGCCTCTTCCCTTTTCCCTTTTCCCTTTTTAACCTTACGGAGTCAATCAAATGATTAAAATTGCTATCAATGGTTTCGGTCGTATTGGTCGTTTAGTAGCTCGTATCGCTATGCAACACCCAGAAGTACAATTAGTAGGTGTTAACGACTTAGTACCCGCAGACAACCTCGGTTACCTATTTAAATACGACTCTACCCATGGTCGTTACCAAGGCACAGTAGATGTTAAAGATGAAGCGATTAAAATCGACGATCAAGTCGTTCCCTGTCTCTCAGTCAGAAATCCCGAAGAACTACCCTGGAAAGACCTTGGCGTTGATTATGTAGTAGAATCTACAGGACTATTTACCGACTATCAAGGAGCAGAAAAACACCTAAACGCAGGTGCAAAAAAAGTAATTATTTCCGCACCCACTAAAGACCCCGATCGCGTCCATACCTTCGTCATGGGTGTTAACCACACAGAATATAAACCCGATTATAAAATCGTTTCTAACGCTAGCTGTACCACTAACTGTCTCGCTCCCATAGCTAAAGTCCTAAGCGATAATTTTGGTATCAGCGAAGGTTTAATGACCACGGTACACTCTATGACAGCTACTCAACCCACCGTCGATGGACCAAGTAAAAAAGATATGCGCGGTGGTCGTGGAGCATCCCAGAATATCATCCCCTCTTCTACAGGTGCAGCTAAAGCAGTAGCTTTAGTTTTACCCCATCTGAAAGGAAAACTTACAGGGATGGCTTTCCGTGTGGGTACTCCTAACGTGTCTGTAGTGGATTTAACCTTTAAAACCGAAAAAGCTACTAGTTATGAAGAAATCTGTAAAGTGGTTAAAGCAGCTTCGGAAGGAGAATTAAAAGGTATCCTCGGTTATACAGATGAAGCAGTAGTATCTAGCGATTTTCTCACCGATCCTCACTCCAGTATCTTTGATGCAGGAGCAGGAATCGCCCTGAACTCCAACTTCTTTAAAGTTGTCTGCTGGTATGACAACGAGTGGGGTTATTCCCAACGCGTAATTGACTTAATGCTCTATATGGCGAAACAAGAAGGACTTGTATGAAACCCCTAAATTTCCGCACTAAAATAGTCGCTACCATCGGTCCTGCTAGTAGCTCTCCTGAAATGCTTAAGCAAATGCTCCTAGCTGGTTTAAACGTAGCTCGTCTTAATTTCTCTCACGGTAGTTACGAAGACCACGCAGCCAGAATTAAACTACTGCGCTCAATATCTGAAGAGTTGGATTTACCCCTGACTCTCTTACAAGATTTACAAGGACCTAAAATTAGAGTAGGGGAATTACCACCAGAGGGAATTAATTTAGTTCCCGGTCAGTCTTTGACTCTTGTACCCTTAGCAGAGTTAAACGGACAAGAAAATACCGTCGGTATCGACTATCCCTATGTAGCGGAAGAAGCCCAAAAAGGTACTCAAGTACTCCTAGACGATGGTTTACTAGAGTTAACCGTAGAATCGGTTCAAGGTAATCGGGTAACTTGTACAGTAGTCCAAGGTGGAGTGTTAAAGAGTCACAAAGGGGTTAATTTCCCTACTCTTAATCTCCGCTTACCTTCCATGACTCAAAAGGATAAAAAGGATTTAGAGTTCGGTATCTCTCAAGGGATTGATATCGTCTCTTTGAGCTTTGTTCGTAAACCTGAAGATATTCAAGAACTCAAGGCGTTTTTACAAGAGCGTAATTCCGATCTACCTGTCTTGGCTAAAATCGAAAAACCCCAAGCAGTAGAAAATCTTGAGGCGATCGTCGATGAGTGTGACGCGATTATGGTAGCAAGAGGTGATTTGGGTGTAGAAATGCGCCCCGAAAAAGTCCCTCTGATCCAAAAACGCATCATCCGCATCTGTAACCAAAAAGCTATCCCCGTGATTACTGCTACTCAGATGCTCGATAGTATGATCCATAATCCTCGTCCTACTCGCGCTGAAGCTAGCGACGTGGCTAACGCTATTATCGATGGTACTGACGCGGTTATGCTCTCGGGAGAGTCAGCGGTTGGTGATTTCCCCCTAGAATCGGTGAAAATGCTCGCTAATATCGCTCTTGATGTGGAACCAGAGCAAAACTACGTCAATTATCCCCCCCGCGCTCAAGATAAGGCTAATGCTTTAGCTGAAGCTCTCAATACCATCGATAAGGTGTTAGATTTACAATGTATCGTGGCTTTAACATCTACAGGTGAAGCAGCAACCATCGCTTCAGCGGAACGTCCTAAAGTCCCTGTGGTAGCTTTAACTCCTAATCTCAACGTCTATCACCGTCTCAATTTAGTTTGGGGTGTTCGTCCTCTCCTGTTTAACTATGACTACCCCACTTGGGAAGAGTTTATTCAAGAGATGGAAAAAGAGTTACTTAAACGTAATTTTGTCAGCAATGGTGATAATATCTTAATTGTTGGTGGAATTCCTCTTAAACAAGCTAAAACTAGTACCTTTTTGGATATTCATACCATCGGTGAATTGAACTAAATACACTTTTAATACTCATTCTCTTTCTTTGATTGGGAATGAGTATTAATATAAGTAAAGAGTTAAGGTGGGGAAGACAGGTGTCTATGAATACTGATTTTTGGATAGATTTTATTAATAACGTTAGACTTCGCAAAACAATTACAGTACAGATAAATAAAGATGAATTCTCTTACTCTTTAAATTATTACAACAGGAAAACACGCTGGTCTTATTATAGAAAAGACGGAAGCCAATTATTTATAGGTTTTGCCTATGAACAAGGAAGTTTTGTAATCACTAATAAGAAAAGTAGTAGTTTTTCATTATCTTATTATTATAATTTTGCCATAAAATTTAACCCTGATGCAACTCAAGAAGAAATTGATTTATCTCATTCCAACCCAGAAGAATTTTTTAAGAAACTGTCATTGTCAGAATTTACACAATCTCATCATCCTTATCTAACCACAGGTCTTAATTATAAATATACTGAAAGTATTCAAAATCTAGACCAAAACCATAAGTATATAATATCTAGTCTAACTTCGGCATTTTTTTATGCACTAGCAATAGAAAAACCAACCTTAACATTTATCAATAATGAATGGATAGTTAAGGATGAAAACTTGGGTTGTTATGATTTCATTTCTTATTTTAAAAGTCCTAGAATAATTCCCATTAAAATACCTTTTCCTCAACCTATAGAAAAAAATAGTCAAAAAGAAAATATCAAAGAATTTTTATCAATATTGCCTTGTGAGTTCAACGAGGAAAACTAACCAGAACATCTTAAGCAAATAAATATGACTAATTTCATTTGGCAACAACCCCAAGTTGTTAATCAGAGTCAGTGTTTATTAGATAGTTATGCTAAGTATTTAGGTAAACAATTAATAACCAGAATAGGAGATACTTTATTAGAAGCTGAAACTTTATTTTATGTTCCTTTTGTGGTGGTTGCTCATAATACTGCACCTGACCCTATTTTAACTTATGGTAATCAAATCGCTTTACAACTTTGGGAAATGAATTGGGATGAATTCTGTCAAACTCCTTCTCGATGTACCGCTGAACCAATTAATCGCGAAGAACGTCAAAGAATGCTGACTTTAGCTGCTCAACAGGGTTTTATTGATAATTACCAAGGTATCAGAATTTCTCGCAGTGGTAAACGTTTTTTGATTAACAAAGCGATTATTTGGAATCTAGTTAATAGTCAAGGTGAAGCTTGTGGTCAAGCTGCTACTTTTTCTAATTGGGAATATTGTGACTAAGTTATTATGTATTAAAGCGCACAGCTATGCGTAAACTTATGTGATAGGATACCGGCTTGTTGCTCAGAATCGCTATTTAATTAAAATGATTGAAAGTCCTACCAAATGGCAGATCAAAATAAGCAATTATTTTAAATTAACTGAATATAACACTAACTTTCGTACCGAGATTTTAGCTGGTTTAACTACTTTTATGACGATGGCTTATATACTCATCGTTAATCCCCTGATTCTCTCTGATGGTATATTTCTCAATCAACCTCAAGATTTATTCTCAGAATTAGTGGTAGCTACCGCGGTATCTGCAGGAGTCGGGACAATAATTATGGCATTATACGCTAATTATCCCTTTGGTTTAGCTCCAGGAATGGGTATTAATGCTTTTTTTGCTTATTCCGTTGTCTTAGGGTTAGGAATTGATTGGCGTTTAGCTTTAGCCGCTGTTTTCGTAGAAGGATTAATTTTTATTGGCTTAACCCTCAGTAATATTCGTAACCAGATTATTAAAGCCATTCCTATGTCATTAAAAAGTGCTACAGGAGCAGGAATAGGTTTATTTATCGCTTATCTAGGTTTAGGAGGTAATCCCGAAACAGGAGGCGCAGGAATTATTGTCTCATCACCAGTAACCAAAACAGCCTTTGGGAGTTTAACCGAACCCAACACGATTGTAGCGATAATAGGATTATTCATAACCATCGCCTTTGTGGTAAGAGGGGTAAAAGGGGGATTACTCTGGGGAATTCTCGCTACAGCTATTTTAGGTTGGATTTTGGGGATAACACCACCCCCCCAAGGATTAATAGAAATACCTCCTTTTCCTAGCCATTTATTCGCTGAAGGGATTAAAGGAGTTTTACAGATACGTCTGGATAATTTAATTAACTTCCTCGCGGTTTTGTTTGTTTTCTTATTTGTAGATATGTTTGATACAATCGGAACTCTCACAGGAGTAGGGATGAAAGCAGGTTTTATCAATGCTAAAGGAGAATTACCTAGAGCAAATGAAGCACTCTTAGCAGACGCGATCGCCACAACTGTAGGAGCTGTGATGGGTACTTCTAGTGTTACTACTTATGTAGAATCAGCAGCAGGAGTCGCTGAAGGTGGTAAAACAGGTTTAACGGCTTTGATAGTAGCCTTGTTATTTTTTATTTCTCTACTATTCATCCCGCTTTTAGCAGCTATACCAGCTTATGCTACCGCACCTACCCTAATAATTGTCGGTGTCTTGATGATGTCTAACGTGGTTTATATACGCTGGAATGATTTAGGAGAAGCGATTCCCGCGTTTTTAACTATGTTTATGATCCCTTTAAGTTTTTCCATCGCTGAAGGTTTATCTATAGGTTTTATTACTTATCCCTTAGTCAAATCTTGCCAAGGAAAAGCCCAAGAAGTACCTTTGGCTACCTGGATTTTAGCCCTAGTATTTGTACTGAGATTTGCTTTTATGACTTTAGGTTTTGATTAATCTATATTTCTTAAGAAAGTCTAAAATCAAGGTAAATAGAAAACTTCTGAGTATAAAATAAGAAAGTCTTAGGGTAAATCTATGTATGGTTTTATATGTTATTAAAAATAGATATTTCTCAACAAAAATAATATAATAAACATATCCTGAAGATATCAGCATCCTTAAAGCTCAAAAGAAACTATGGTAAATTTATTAGAAAATCCCCTCAGAGCAGGTTTAAGACAAGAAAGAATACCTGAACCCTTGATTATCACTATATTTGGGGCTTCAGGAGACTTAACCCAAAGAAAACTAGTGCCCGCTTTATACCAATTAAAACGCGAAGGAAAACTACCACCAGAAATAACTATTGTAGGGGTAGCGCGTCGAGAATGGAGTCATGAATATTTCCGCTCAAAAATGCGGGAAGGAGTAGAGGAATTCTCTGATGGGATAGGAGATGAAGAAACCTGGTCAGACTTTGCCGAAGGGTTATATTATTGTTCAGGAAATATGGACGAAGAAGCAAGCTATCAAAAGCTTAAAGCTTTCTTAGAAGAATTAGACGGACGTAGGGGTACAATGGGTAACCGCGTCTTTTATCTAGCAGTATCACCGAACTTTTTCCCACCAGGGTTAAAAAATCTCGGTGCTGCTAATATGATACGCGAACCCAATAAAACCCGCATAGTGATTGAGAAACCCTTCGGTAAAGACCTCAGAACAGCCCAAGCACTCAATAAAATTGTACAACAAGTCTGTAAAGAAGAACAAGTCTATCGCATTGACCACTATCTAGGTAAAGAAACCGTTCAGAATTTGCTCGTTTTTCGCTTCGCTAACGCGATTTTTGAACCCCTCTGGAATCGTCAATACGTAGATCACGTACAGATAACCGTAGCTGAAAGCGTAGGAGTAGAAGAACGCGCGGGTTATTATGATACTTCTGGAGCACTTAGAGATATGGTGCAAAATCACCTACTACAACTATTTTGCTTGTGTGCGATGGAAGCGCCAAACGCACTTAACGCAGATAGTATCCGCAACGAAAAAGTCAAAGTCTTACAAGCTACCCATCTAGCGGATATAGACAACCTAGAATTATCAGCAGTGAGAGGACAATATGCAGCAGGTTGGATGAAAGGTAAACCAGTAAGTGGTTATCGAGATGAACCAGGAGTAAAGGAAGGTTCAACCACACCAACTTATGTAGCGTTAAAACTTTTGATTGATAATTGGCGTTGGCAAGGTGTACCCTTTTATTTACGCACAGGGAAACGCTTACCTAAAAAAGTATCAGAAATCGCCATTCAATTTCGCCAAGTCCCCTTGTTAATTTTTGAATCAGCCGCCCATCAAGCTAATCCTAACGTGTTAACTATGCGTATTCAACCTAATGAGGGTATATCTTTAAGGTTTGAAGCAAAAATGCCAGGTACAGAGTTGCGTAGTCGTACTGTAGATATGGACTTTAGTTATGGTTCAGCTTTTGGTATGGCAACAGCAGAAGCTTATCATCGTCTTTTGCTAGATTGTATGTTAGGAGACCAAACTCTGTTTACTCGCGCCGATGAAGTAGAAGAAGCTTGGCGCGTGGTTACACCTGTACTTAATGCTTGGGAACAACCAAGCGATCCTAATTTGATCCCAACTTATGAAGCGGGAACATGGGAACCATTAGAAGCAGAATTGTTACTCAACAGAGATGGTCGTCAATGGCGCAGATTATAAAATTATTACTTAAGGCTGAAGATTAATTATGGTACACTCATCTACCCCTCTAGTTTCTTTACAAGCACCAAAAGACGTCTCAATTGAGGATATTGAGGCAGAATTACGGGAAATCTGGCAAAGTTATCGCAATAATGACGATGGACCTAGTGTCACAAGAGCAACAACTTTTACTCTAGTAGTTTACGAACCAGAAGAAACCCAACGTCTCTTAGCAGCTTTACATTTTTATAACGGTCCAATTGATGGTTTAACAGGACCAAAAACAATCTCAGCTATTAAAGCAGCTCAAAAATTCTATGAAATAGAAGTCACAGGACATTCTAACCCACAGTTACTCAATAAGCTACAACAGGCTTTTGAGGAAGCGAAAACCACGGGTAAATTATCTCAAGCAGAAGCTAACGCGATTTCACACTATAGTCCGGACCTCCAAGGAGCAGGTATCGCCGACGCGATCGCTGCTTCTAATCCCTGTCGTATTATTACTCTTTGTCCTACCGTAGGTGATGATCAAGGGGTGACAGCTCAAGTTTCCGCTTATTGTCCCATTCAAAAGCGATCGGCTCATAGTTTAATCTGTTGTGAGTATATAACCCTACAGGGTACAGCAGAAGCTTTAGAAAGAATAGCTGGTATTATATCTGCTTTAGTTATAGCAGAATTACCCACATTCTTATGGTGGAAAGCGACACCAGAACCAGATTATGGCTTATTTAAACGTCTCTGTCACGATAGTGATGCGATTATCGTTGATTCGAGTACCTTTAATTATCCTGAAGCTAATTTACAATTGCTCGCTCAATTATTAGAAGATGGAGTAAAAATTACTGACTTAAATTGGTCGAGACTCTCTCCTTGGCAAGAATTAGCAGCACAAGCTTTTGATCCCCCTGAACGACGTGCAGGTATTTATGAAGTTGATAAAGTTACAATAGACTATGAAAAGGGTAACTCTACTCAAGCACTGATGTATCTGGGTTGGTTAGCTAGTCGCTTAAAATGGCGTCCCGTTAGTTATCAATATCAAGAAGACGAGGGAGGAAACGATATCAAACATATCAATCTAGTTAATAGCGACGGCAAAGAAATTCAAGCAGAATTAGGAGGTATCAATCTGGCTGACTGGGGAAATGTACTAGGTGATTTACTCAGTTTACGGTTATCATCCACCAATTTACAGGCTGATTGCTGTACCGTGTTGTGTTCAGAAACCGCAGGTTGTATGCGCATGGAAGCGGGTGGAGGTGCTCAAGCTTGTCGAATTCAACAAGTAACACCTGTTTATGATCAAAATACTGAGATACTTTTAGGACAACAGTTACAGACTCGGGGTCGCGATCCTCTCTACCTAGAAGCGATGAAAATTACTCACCAAATTCTACAGCTGATTAACTGCTAATGGGTCTAATTATCGCGGGTTGTCGTTCAGGAGAAGGTAAAACTACCGTTACCCTAGCTATTCTCGCTTATTTAACCCGTCAAGGTGCAACAGTACAATCTTTTAAAGTAGGTCCAGACTATATTGACCCTATGTTTCATAGCCTGGTTAGCGATCGCCCTTGTCGTAATTTAGATCCTGTACTGACTTCCTGTGATTATGTGCAAAATTGTTTTACTTATCACTCCTGTGATGTAGATTATGCTCTCATCGAAGGGGTGATGGGTTTATTTGACGGTATTAGTTATAATAAGATTACTGATTTTGCTAGTACCGCTCATATCGCTCGTCTCTTGGATTTACCAGTACTATTAGTGATAGATTGTTCTAGGTTATCAGGTTCAATAGCTGCGATCGCCCATGGTTATCGTAGCTTTGACTCTAGGATAAAATTAGCAGGAGTAATACTTAATAGGGTAGGTAGCGATCGCCATTTAGAATTACTCACTAACGCTTTACAACCCCTTAATTTACCTATTTTAGGTGTCCTCAGACGTGAAGACTCGGTTACCTTCCCTTCCCGACACCTAGGTTTAGTTATCCCTTCAGAAATACCTCAATTTACGGAGATTAGTAATAAACTAACAGCGATCGGTCAATCTTGTTTTGATTGGTCTCAACTACTCCCTTTAATGTCTGTTAAGAGTAAAACTTCCCCTCAATCCCTGTTTCCCTCTATACCTTGGAAACAACGTCAACGTTTGGCGATCGCCCGTGACCAAGCTTTTAACTTTTATTATCAAGATAATCTCGACATTCTTACTGCTAATGGTGTGAAATTAATCCCCTGGAGTCCCCTAAAAGAGGAAAAATTACCCCCTGATATTCAAGGAATCTATTTAGGTGGAGGTTACCCAGAAGTATTCGCTTCCCAATTAGCGGAGAATCAAGCAGGAAAAAACGCCCTTAAACAAGCTATTCAACAAGGATTACCCACCTATGCTGAATGTGGAGGATTAATGTATCTCAGTGAAGAGATTATTGATTTTAACCAGAATCATTGGTCAATGGTAGGTATTCTACCCACTACGGCGATTATGACTCAAAAACTTACTCTTGGTTATCGTCAAGCCCAAGGTATAATAACTGATTTCAAAGATGATCAAGTATGGGGTCATCAATTCCATCGCTCCCAACTTACTACCTCACCCCGACAACCAGTCTGGAGAATTAATCATACTTACGAAGGTTGGCGAATCAATAAAGTCTATGCTTCTTACTTACATCTCCATTTCGGAGGTTATCCCCACATAGTACAAGAATTTTTAATTACAAAGTGAAAACCGATACCATCTTCTATCGACTCTTTCAAAGTTTCCCTGAGTTTTTCTTTGAATTAATCAACTCCTCAGAGGAAACAGCTAACCTTTATCAATTCTCTTCCGTAGAAGTAAAACAACTCTCTTTTCGCATTGATGGTGTCTTTCTCCCGAATCAAGAGAATCAACCAATTTACTTTCTAGAGGTACAATTTCAGTATGACGCTAATTTCTATCGTCGTTTCTTTGGGGAAATATTTCTCTATTTAACTCAGACATCTTTGTCTAGTGATTGGCGAGGAGTGGTTATTTATCCCCATCCTCAGATAGAATCAGAATATAGAGATAATTATCGTGAGTTATTCGATTCAGGAAGGGTAGAGAGAATCTATCTTAATGAATTAGAGTTAACCGAGTCAATCGGGATTAACACTATTCTACTAGTAACCGCCGAAACAACTCAAGCCATAGAGATAGCCAAACCCTTAATAGAGAGAGTAACTCAACAGGTAAATAATGGCAACATCAAAGCCGAGATTTTAGAATTAATAGAAAGTATTTTAATCTATAAATTACCCTTTGCCCAACGTCAGGAGATAGAAGCGATGTTTAGTCTAAGTGATTTGAAACAAACTAGATTTTATCAGGAAGCGAAAGAGGAAGGTAGAGAGGAAGGAATTGAGTTAGGGAGAGAGGAAGGAATCGAGTTAGGGAGAGAGGAAGGAATCGAGTTAGGGAGACAAGAAGAAAGACAAGTAGTCAAACTAGAAACTATCCCTAAACTACTACAATTAGGATTAAGTGTAGAGGTTATCTCCGAAACCTTAGATTTACCTTTAGAAATAGTTATCACAGAAGGGAGAAAATATCTAAACAGAGACTAAGTTTTTATGTACTTATTAACTAAAATCGGTAGCAAAATGCTACCGAATAAACAAAATTAATTAAGCTTAACTATTTGCTGTATTGACGTTTTAAAAAAGAGCCAAAACCAAAAACAAATAATGAACCTAAAATAGTCATGGGTTCTGGAATTACTTCTTTTGCACTGATTTCAAAATTAGCAGAATCAAGAGTATAGGATTGAGCTTGAGGACCAGGGAAAGTACTTGAAGCAAAAGTTCCAATTAAACAAAATCCAGCTCCTTGGAGACATACATTATCAATAGGTTCAGCAATAACCGCTAAATCGAATAAATTACCTGAAAGACTAACGAAACCAGGATTCTCATCAAAACTTCCTGAAATATGAAAACCTCCTAGAGTTGTATCAAAACTAAAGGTTCGGTTGCCAAGTGTACCACCTGTTGAAGTTAAAGTAGCCATGACATTGTTAACCCGAATTGTGTCATTATCAACACTGCTGAGAGTACCATCAATCATCCCTTCAATAGAGACAAATTGATCAAATACGTAGGAAAAATCATAGTTAAATCCTGAACCTGATACTTCTATAAAGTCATCGGAGTTAATGT
Organism: Gloeocapsa sp. DLM2.Bin57; assembly: GCA_007693955.1. Lineage (NCBI taxonomy): Bacteria > Bacillati > Cyanobacteriota > Cyanophyceae > Chroococcidiopsidales > Chroococcidiopsidaceae > Gloeocapsa > Gloeocapsa sp. DLM2.Bin57. Next base: position 45,556 of record RECR01000062.1, on the reverse strand, counting down.
TAATAGGAGGATTGTTGATCTCAATAGGAGCATTTTGAGCTTGAGCAGAATTAGCAGTAACGCCAATAAGAGCGCATAAGCTAAAAGTAGAAACTATTATGGAATTAATTTTGTTGTGCATAAATCCGATTAAAATATCTAACTGCCGAGAGTATAGCAGCCTTTTTAAGGATTTACAAAGGTTATTTAGGCTCAAAAAAGGTTTTTAAAGATTGTATCTCTACCCCCCCCGATTTATCTCGTTCTAGCATTAATTTGCGTTTATTTGCTTGGTTTTACTATTTATAGTGGGGTTGTTTCTTAAAAAGGTTACCAGGTGAAAACTTTTGATGACTTTATGCGTGTTATTCGTACCTAAAATCGATTAAAATGATGAGACGATACTAACAGTATTGAACAAATACCGCAAACAAACTAAATGAAGACAAAATATACCGATATTTTAATTTTAACCACTCTAGTAGCCATGAATCTAATCACTTGGCAGTCAGTAGTAGTTGCAGAACAAAGATCAGCGATCGAATGTGATCGATTTGCTAGAGATTATGCTAATCGTAATAGTAGAGGTCAGTTTCTCAAAAGAGGAGCAATAGGAGCAGGAGTAGGAGCTCTAGGAGGTGCTATTTTTGGAGGAGCAGGCACAGGAGCAGCTATTGGTGGTGGCGTTGGTGCTGTTTCAGGAGGTGTTCGTCAAGTGAACGATCGCGATAACCTCTATCAAGCAGCTTTTGATGACTGTATGCGTGGTATTCGTCCCTAAAATCGATTAGAATAATGAGACGATCCCAACAGTATTGAGCAAATATGGCAAAAACAAGCGAATGAAGGCAAAATATACCAATAGTTTAATTTTAACTGCCCTAGTAGCCGTGAATCTAATCACTTGGAACTCGGTTACACTTGCACAACAACCCTCGGCAACAGAATGTCATCGGTTTGCTACGGACTATGCTAATCGTAATAGCAGAGGTCAAGTACTCACAAGAGGAGCAGTAGGAGCAGGCGCAGGTGCTCTAGGAGGGGCTATTTTTGGAGGAGCAGGTACAGGAGCAGCGATTGGTGGTGGTGTTGGTGCTGTTTCAGGAGGTGTTCGTCAAGTGAACGATCGCGATAACCTCTATCAAGCAGCTTTTGATGACTGTATGCGTGGTATTCGTCCCTAACTAAGATAAATTTGAGGAGTGAAAATGAAAAAATTATTAAGCGCTGTAACCACAATTTTGCTTTTAACTGGAGTTAATGTAGTTAAAGCTCAAGAAGAACTACCCAAAGACATTGACATTGAGACGATGGATTGTAGAACCATGTTACAAATGGGTGGCGACGATCGAGAATCAGTCATCATATTTTACCATGGGTATATTACTGCTCATAATAACGCCACAACGATCAATGTTCTTAACTTGGGACAACTTACAGATCAGGTGATTAATTCTTGTATAGATAATCCTGACGAAACTATATTAAATACTTTTAAACAACATAGTCCAGGATCATAAAATAATTCACCATCTCGTCTCCTAGTTAGAGACGGGATAATTGTAAAGATGATAATCTATCAACCTCGATATTCTCGCCAACGCTGTATCAAACCTTCCTCAAAAGTAATCAGAATCAAATTTTCTTGAGAGTTTTTTTGCTGTTTAAGTTGGTTAAAATCTTCCCATAACCACTCTAAGCAAGCCCGATTACCCTGAATCATTACACTGAGTACGTCAATTTTGATATATTCTAAACTAGCAAAATAATCCCGCGTCACTCTCTCTAGATCAGGTTTAACAATTTTTTGGTCTTTCTTTAAAATAATCTCTCCTGAAGGGGTAAACAAAGAAGCAAATTTAACAGCATCTCGATCAACGCAAGCCTTGACCCCTAAAGTGATAATTTGATAAATATATTCTGTATCCACAAATCGAGACTATGAACATTCGTATTGGTAATGGTTATGATATCCATCGCTTAGTCGCGGGACGCCCCCTGATTTTAGGAGGAGTAGAAATCCCCCACTCTCTGGGTTTACTAGGTCATAGTGACGCTGACGTCCTGACTCATGCGATTATGGATGCTATGTTAGGTGCTTTGTCTTTGGGAGATATTGGTCATTATTTTCCCCCCTCTGACTCAAAATGGCAAGGTGCTAACAGTCTGTTATTATTAGAACAGGTTAATGATCTTATCCTATCTCAAGGTTGGCAAATTGGCAATATCGACACAGTTATAGTTGCTGAACGTCCAAAATTAAAACCACACTTAACACTGATGCGCGATCGCCTTGCCAAAACCCTAGGGATTAATTCTAATCAAATTGGTATCAAAGCTACCACCAATGAAAGATTAGACGCAGTTGGCAAAGAAGAGGGGATTTCTGCTTATGCGGTAATTATCCTTCATAAAGAGTAAATAACTATTCGGCATTAAGCGGTGTTACCATAAAATGGCATTAATTACTCATAATTTAGATCAATTTGTCTTTAACTTAAATCGTTCTGTCATTGAAGAAATTAATAATACTGAACATTTCCCAATTCCTGATACTCTAAAACAACAAATTTTTCAAGGTTTATTTAACAATAATTATCTGATTTTTTTTAGTTATTATTGTGATGAACCAGTTATTAAAACTATTTATTTTAATGAAGGCAATCTAATTCAAATAGTAACTAAAAGTTATTTAGATTACCCTGATTTACTAAAAATAGTAACTAAAACACATTATTTATTAATCACACAATTAATCTCAACCGTTGAACAACAAAAGCGTAAAAACCATAGGTTACTGTTAATAATTCTCTTTATTTTAATTATAGTAATCATATGTCTATTATTTTTATTGTTAACATAAATTAATAAGTAAGCGCGCAAGAGTTGCTCTAAATATGCTAAAATAAACACGTTGTTTTAATAATAAATAATCTATGAGTTACTCTAAAATTGCTGTAGTTGGTATTGGTTTGTTATCTCTGTTTAGTTCTACCTCTTTAGTGGCTTCAGAATTCTTACAAGCACAAGCTGAATCTATTCCCTCTAACTGTCAATTTTTACAAGAAGTTACTACTGGTGAGACTGAGATTACTAAACAAATTCAAGCACTAGGGATTACCAATAACTTTAATACTGATTTTGCTATACCTGCGGGAATAAATTTTACCTCTTATGAAGCAATGATGCGGGTAGAAAATGATGGTAACTATAATGTTACTATTAACTTAAAGTATCCTAATAACGCAGCAAGTACAGCCTTAGAAAAAAAAGATGTCCCCATGGTAATTGGTGAAAATTATTCTTTACCTTTTCAAGATCCTATTGATCAACAGCCTTATCAAGTCAACTTTAATATAGCGGGAAATAATAATGATACTTATACAATTTCTGTGATGGCTTGTCAGTAGGTTGATAATTTAAGGGTAAATACGGTTGTTATCGCACTACGTGCCAGGAGAGAGGTAAAAGGGAGCTTCGGAGATGGGAGTAGGGGAGAATTCGGAATTCGGAAGAAAGGAACTCGGAATACCGTTCTACCTAAAACCTAACACCTAATATAGATTTCACGACCCGAAAATGTCAAACACTCCAGATGCGTACTGCTATAACTTTCTCTTATCACAAAATCTCACTTAAATCTAAAACAAATCCAGGTAAGACATTTTCTCCCGATAAAGTTTGAGGATTATTAACTATTTCTACTTCCCTTTGAGGACGATATATTTCTACTATTTTCCCCATAGGTTCAATCAACCAACCAAGTTTAACACCATTATCTAAATACTCCTGCATCTTGGCTTGTAAGTATTGATATCTCTGGTTTTGCAGGTCACTAAAACTTACTAACTCAATCACAAAATCAGGAGCGATCGGCGGAAAACCCTGTTTTTCTTCTAGAGTTAATTTATGCCAACGTTCTAATTTAATCCAACTCACATCTGGGCTTCTTCTTGCACCATTAGGTAAGATAAAAACTGTAGAAGAATCAAAAGCCTCTCCTGTAGCATCTTGATCCGTCCAATTGCCTACTTGTTGTATCAAACGACGATTTTTCCGACCTGCTTCACCTCCAGTAGGACTCATGATTATCAATTCTCCAGTTTTGCTTAATTCTAATTTTGCTAGTTGTTCGGTATTAGCTAACTGTTCAAATTGTTCTGGAGTTACCCTGAATCCTTTAGGAATAGCGATCGCTTCCATCTTTTTTACTGAAATAATTTTTCTTCAATTATAGCGATAGGCGCAGGCAAGAGGCAAAAGGTAGATTAGTAATGGGTTTCATCTTACATTCCGCACGTCTAATTGTAATAAGCGAGAAAGTAGTCAGGAGTCAGGAGTCAGGAGGGGTAGTAATTAATACTTAGTGTGCTTTGATTATAATTTAATTCATTTAGCAATCAAAGCGAATTAAGTAATGTAAAGTATATTTAGAATGTTGGTTAACGCTACCTTTCCTTATCTTTGGTTAACACCTAAAGCCGCTAATTGTGCTTGGGCTTTATAGAGAGATTCGTACCATTCTTGAGTAGGATCGCTATCGGCGACTATTCCTGCTCCTACTTGTCCCCAGACTCGATTATGACTAAATAAGAGGGTGCGAATCAAAATATTTAAATCTAAATCGCCATTGTAATTGATATAACCACAAGAACCATAAAATAAATTACGTCGTAGGGGTTCTAATTCTTCAATAATCTCTAAACAGCGAACCTTCGGACATCCTGTAATCGTTCCCCCAGGGAAAACAGCCCTAATTAAGTCTATAGGGTCATAATCTCGATGCAGTGTACCCTTGACGTTACTAACTAGGTGCATGACATGACTATAACGTTCTATAGTAAACAACTCATCTACCTCTACCGAACCCCATTGACAGACTCTCCCTAAATCATTTCTTTCTAAATCTACCAACATAATATGTTCGGCGCGTTCTTTGGTAGTATTAATTAATTCTTGGGCTAGTTGTCTATCTAATTGTTCAGTTTCTCCCCGACTACGAGTCCCCGCGATGGGGCGAGTTTCGGCTTGATTTCCCTGTAATTTAATTAAACGTTCAGGAGAACAACTAATCATCACACCCCAGGGAGTTTGCCAATAACTAGCAAAGGGTGAAGGATTAATAGTAGAAAGACGTTGATAAATTGACCAAGAATCTTGTTGGGTTGAGACTTGAAAACGTAGAGATAGATTAGCTTGAAAGATATCCCCTGCGTGAATATAATCCAAAGCTTTAGTTACAGCTTGTTCGTAATCTGATTGGGAACTAACTAAGGAAAAATCTAAGATATTGCTTTCTGAGTAAGTTTCTTCAACTGGCGATCGCAGCTGTGTCACTAATTCCTCAACTTCTGTTAAAGTAGGTGCAGCCAACCAGAGAGTTTGTTCCAGATGATCGGCGATCGCCAATTGAGCAGGTTCATACCAATAAGCCACCCGAAAGGGTAGAGTATCCTGTTTCAGTTGAGGTAAGTTTTCAATTTCCCAAGCTAAATCATAACCCAACCATCCCAACCATCCTCCTGTAAAGGGTAAATCGGGGGAATTTGTTGACTGTTGATTGTTAGTAATTAGAGAACGTAACAGAGGTAGGATCTCACCGATTGGGGGTGTAAATAGTTGTTTTACTCCATCCTTAATTATAGGTTCTCCCGCACAAATAGAATAGCGCGCTAAAGAGGGTTGTTCTTGATAAGTAGGAAAAGGACTTTCTAAGAGAGTAGCAATAGGAGAAACCCGACGAAATAATTGATTAAAAATAACTCTACCTGGACGATTTTCTAGAGGAAGCGATCGCCAATATCTACTCATGCTGATAGGAATTATAAAGGTCTTTAGCTATATTTTCCGTGACTAGATGATTAACTGAACCACCAAAACGGGCTATTTCTTTCACCACACTACTACTGAGAAAACTATATTCTTTAGTGGTAGCTAAAAACACTGTTTCAATATCCTCACATAGAGTTTTATTGGTATGAGCCATTTGTAATTCTTTTTCAAAATCAGATAAAACCCGCAATCCCCGTAGTAATACTCCCGCTTGACGTAAACGAGCGTATTCTACGGTTAATCCTGTGAAACTATCTACCTCTACGTTAGTCAAATGTTGTGTACATTCGCTGATTTGTTCGATTCTTTTGGCTTGAGAAAATAGCGGACTTTTACTCGGATTAGATAAGACAGCAACAATCACCTTTTCAAACAGTTTAGAACTGCGTTCAATGATGTCTATATGTCCTAGAGTAATTGGGTCAAAACTGCCTGGATAGATAGCAATCACTGGTTTAAAATTATTTTAAGCTATTGCGTTTGCTAATTCGGGACGAGTGTACCAACTATAAAAACCTTCTGTCACTGGTTTTATGTTTAATTCTTGTCTCCACTCATCGATTGGACGTTCGAATCCTTCCTCCCATTTAATAGGAAATAAAGGTTTAGCTGCTTGTCCTATTTGCAATCCTTTGCTAATTACCTCAAATTTATAACCTAGAGTTTTAGCTGCTTCAGTCATATCTAAATCTGGTTGATATAAATCTTCGTTAGCCAAGAAAGAGGTAAACATACTAATTAAATCAAGAAAAATAAAAGCAGGATAAGCGAATTGACCAGCGCTTACTGAAATAACCCCTAATTCCCCTAAATTATCTAAACTAAATCCTGTTAAGATATGGTGGATGTCGTGAGTTTTATAGACACGAAAATTGACGTAAGCTTCATCATTGCTGAAAGTTTCCGGATGTCGGTAGAATTGGGGGTCATAATCTAGAGTACTCATCACTCGGGCATAAGTCCAGCCTAGAGAATATTTAGGCATCTTTAGCATAGCCTCTAAATCATAGAGAGGTCCTGTATAACGTTCCTCAATTATTTGAGCACTAGCTGGATTCTTTTTCAGTACTTTAAGACACCTATTCATTGGTTTACTTTGATTCAGTTTGTCGCTAAGATCAAAAACGCTGTTGACATCTACAGGTGCACCTGCGGCTAAATCTACTAATTCTAGCAATTTTTGTATATTCTCTTGATTAGCTACGTTATTAATGTATCTGTAACCCATTGTTTCACCTCAATATTTTTTTTCTAATTTAACATAGATATGGCAAAAAAAATTAATTATGATAACTATTTTATCGTAAAGTCGTGACTATTTTTACGCCAAACTCTTCTTCAAATACTCCTTTTTTATAATCTAAACTCCACAATTCTAAGGCGCAATCATCATTAGGATAACTAGGGTTTAAATGGAGGTGTAACTGTTGATATTCAGGATCATATTTACATTCTATCTTATTAATAGCGCCAATTTGACGACGATCTAAAGCGATCGCCAGACGTAGAATAGCGCTTAATTGTCTAACCAATAGTTTGGTTTCTTTATGACTAAGATTATTATAATTTTCGTGTTTCTTTTTTGGTTTACTTTTACGGTGGTAACGAGCTAAATTAGCGATTATTTCTATATCTGTTTCGGTATAGCCTAATAATTCTGCGTGACGAATCAGATAATAGGAGTGTTTATGGTGAGCAGCATGACTTATATATAACCCACAATTATGTAAAATCGCAGCAGCCCACAATAACTCTTTCGCTTTATCTCCCCAATTGTGTAAAACTCCCTGAAGTTGGTCAAATATACTTAGAGTAAAACTAGCTACTTTTTGACCATAATCTAGATTAGTTTGGTATTTATGGGCTATTTTCAGGACACTACGTTCTCTGACTTCGGTTTGATAGCGTAAACGACTCTCTATATAGCCATTATTCAACATCCAATCGACGATAATTCCTTCTCGCAGAGATCGTTCACACAAGGTAATCTGATCGAGATTGAGCATGGTCATCGCTTCTACTAAAACCATTGCACCTGCTAGAATAATTTCAGCTCTTTTTTCGGACATACCAGGTATAGCGGCTCTTCCTGAGTAGTCTAAAGCGACTAGTTGTTTAACTATTTCCTTGATTTCTCTTCTACTAATTTGATAACCTTGTAGAGGAGTAGGAGTAGTTCCTAATTTTTTGAGAGCACTAATTGTGGTTAGGGTTTCGATTGTACCAGAAGTTCCTACTAAACGGGGTTGCTCTCCTGTACGCAAACTTTGTAAAATATTTTCTACAGGACGTTCGAGCATACCTCTGATATAAGCCTGTAACCTAACAAACTCAATAGTACTAATAGGATCGGTGCTGATAAAGTCTTGAGTAAGACGAACAGCGCCTACTTTAGTACTACTCAGGAAGCGAGGTTCTTGACTATCGGCTAAAATTAATTCTGTCGATCCTCCCCCAATATCAATAATAATATGTGGTGTCTGTTGAAAGTCTAAACCAGATAAAACCCCGAGATAAATACGTCTGGCTTCTTCTTGTCCTGAAATTAAATCTACTGAGATTCCTAATTCTGTTTGAATATGTTCTAAAAATGCTCTTCCGTTAGGTGCTTCCCTAGTAGCACTAGTAGCTACTGCTATAATATCTCTAGCTTTGAGACTAATTGCTAAAGCTTGACAGCGTTTGAGGGCTTCTATAGCTCGATTCATCGCTTCAGGGGTTAATTCTCCCGTTTCAGGATGGCGATCGCCCAAGCGAACAGTATCTTTTTCTCTGGCTATAATCGTAAAAGCGGGTAACTGAGCGTCGATTTTTACTACTACCATATGGACAGAATTAGTACCGATATCGATCGCGGCTAAAATACAATCATCGAGATTTTTAGCATTGGAAATGGGGTTAGTCTTGATGAGGGAGTCAACCATGATTGTTGCTAAGAGAAACTATCTTAAGGTATATTAAGCTTAAATGAGTCTAACTGAACATGGATTTAGCAATAATTTTATACTTAGGGTTAGGTTTAGCAGCGGGAACACTTAGCGGTTTAATTGGTATAGGTGGAGGAATATTAATAGTTCCTACCTTAGTTTTCCTCTTTAAGTTTAGCCAACAAGAAGCCCAAGGAACGAGTTTAGCGATGATGATCCCTCCCATTGGACTCTTAGCGGTATGGACTTATTATCAACAAGGTTATGTTAACTTAAAAGTAGCCGTATTAATGTGTATTGGCTTTGTTATCGGAGGATTGCTAGGAGCAAAAATAGCCCTAGCTATTCCCAAAGAAATGTTAGGAAGAGTTTTTGGAGTAGCTTTGATTCTCGTTGGTGTAAAAATGGTTAGCGGAAAGTAAGGGAAGAAGTCTCCTTCCTAGGAACTCATCATATCTTAGTTCAGCAACGCTATTGTGTAGTTCATTTACTTAAAATAGTTGCAGATACCTGTAATGCTATAATCTAGAATTATGCCAACAGTTTTACGGCTCGGTCCTTACCGCTTTTACTTTTATAGCCATGAACTGAATGAGCCACCGCACATACATATTGACCGCGATGCTTCATCGGCTAAATTTTGGTTAAAACCAGTTAGCTTATCTAGTAACATTGGTTTTAGTGCTAAAGAACTTCGCCAATTACAATCGATAGTCTTAGAAAATCAGAAAAATCTCTTGGAGGGTTGGTATGAGTATTTCGGCAATTCGGACGGATGAGAGAGTAAAGAATGTTTACTTTACTGACGAGACTATTAGCGTTGATTTAATGGATGGGAGGGTAATTACAGTACCTCTAGTTTGGTATCCAAGACTACTTAATGCCACACCTGCTCAACGTTCAAACTGGGAAGTTTGCGGCGGTGGTTATGGAATTCACTGGAGTGATATCGACGAGGATCTTAGTACAGAAGGTATGTTGCGTGGTGCACCTGCGGTTAACCGTAACTTTCTAGATAAATAGCGCGAATATCAGCAGGTAAACTAGCTTGTAAATCAGTATAACCTTGCTCTAAATAATGATTTACTTCTTCTAGAGAGATAGTTTGACCTTCAGCTTGTAGGTAAGCAATAATCCTGGTTTGATTCCAATTAAATTTTTCACTCATCACTAAAATAAACCGCGATAAAGGGTCAAGATTTTCTAAACCCTGTTCCACATAACACCATAATGGGGGTGGAGTTGTCTCTAAATCATAAGTGATCATCTCGGGTACACTAACTTCCCGTAAAAATGCTCCAGTATGATAGATTAACCAATCCTGGAGAGAATCTAAGGGTAAATCCTCGAAGACTAAACCACGCATTTCATAGAAAAATTGACGCCAAACCAAAGCCAATAAATAATTAGTCACTTCAGGGGTAACTAGATTTTGCAGGATTAAACCATAAACAATTGGATAATAACGATAAAAGATAGCAGCAAAGAACTTACCTTGATCTGGATAATCTTGAAACTGTCTGAGTAATTCTGAATCTCTTTGGGTTTTGAGAGAATCAAGGAGAGGATGATTAGCTTCGGGAAATTCGGGAACGCGCATAAAATAAGAAGGCAAGAGGGAGAGGGGAGTAGCTCACAGGTGTAGGTTTTTAACATTTCGGTGAAGACGAGACAAGGAAGGAACGAAGAATGGGGGACAAGGTAGATACTACAATTCAAAAAGTGTGTTTTTGATTCAAGGTAATATTTAAATACATATACTTCGAGAGTCTACTTTCCCTCCTTGTCTGCCTTGTCTTACCTTGACTACAAACTTATTGTAAAAAACCTACCCTTGTCAGGAGGGGAGTAGGGAGACTTCGGAGACGGAACCTCGAACTCTTTATATGGGTTTCACGACTTGAAAATGTCAAACACTCCAGATGCGTACTGCTATAATAAACCTAAATGCACCTGTATCTTTAATTTTAATAGTTTATGACACAAGTAGCGATAAATCATCTTCTCTATTTGGCGGCTTTTTTCCCTTCCTCACTAGATACCATCTTCTCTACACAGGGAATCATGGTTATGCTTTTGGCAGCTTACGCTTTAGCTATGTGGATGTTTCTAACTAGTGCACCTAAAGTACATACCATCATGGTTTCTGATTTAGAAATCGCTAGAGAATTCTACGAAGGTGTACTCAATTTACCCGTAGCAGATGTACCCCTACATTATTACTATAACTATGAACAAACCCTAGGAGCAGGTGGAATTGAACCACTTTATCTAGCCACTAGTCCTAGTGCTACTAAAACCAGTACTGCTGTAGCAGGTTCAGAAGGTTTATGGTATCAACTCAAAAAAAATATTCAATTACACGTTATCTCAGGTTCTAATCTAGGTTATAAAAATCGTCAACGTCACGTTTGTTTTGACCACGATTGTTTAGAACAATTATTACTCAAGATTCAAGCTAGAAGACTTAAATATAAGATACGCAAAGATAGACCCCTTAATTTTTTGGTCAAAGATTTTAATGATAGAGTGATTGAAATGGCGGAAGTAGATAGTTAAGATGAGAATTACTGTTGTAGGAGGAGGCTTAGCAGGAACAGAAGCAGCTTGGCAAATCGCCCAAGCAGGGATACCAGTAACCTTAATCGAAATGCGCCCCCAAGGTAATAGTCCTGCACATCATACTACGGAGTTAGCCGAATTAGTCTGTAGTAATTCCTTTGGCGCACAAGGAAGCGATCGCGCAGCAGGGTTACTTCATGAAGAATTGCGCCGTCTTAACTCCATTATAATTAGTACCGCAGATCAGCACTCAGTACCCGCAGGAGGCGCTTTAGCGGTAGATAGGGGTGTATTCAGTCAAACCCTCACTCAAAGACTCTCTAATCACCCCTTGATTGAATTAACTCGTCAAGAAGTCACAGAGATACCTAGTGAGGGTATAGTAGTTTTAGCGACAGGTCCTTTAACTAGTCCTAGTCTAGCTACTAGTTTACAACAATTCACAGGGTTAGAATATCTGAGCTTTTTTGACGCGGCTAGCCCTATAGTGGTGGGAGAGTCGATTAATCGAGATATCGCCTTTTTAGCCTCTCGCTACGACAAGGGAGAAGCAGCTTATCTCAATTGTCCTTTGAATCAACAGGAATATCTACACTTTTGGCAAGAATTGGTCAAAGGAGAACAAGCCCAATTAAAGGATTTTGAGCTAGAAACCGCTAAATTCTTTGAAGGTTGTTTACCTATCGAAGAATTAGCCCGTAGGGGTGAAGATACCATGCGTTTTGGACCTCTTAAACCCGTAGGCTTGCGCAATCATTATCAATCTAGCGAACCTCTCCACGCGGTGGTACAATTACGTCAAGAAGATAAAGCAGGTCAACTGTGGAATCTGGTAGGATTTCAAACTAACCTACGTTGGGGAGAACAAAAACGGATTTTTCGTCTGATTCCTGGTTTAGAAAACGCCGAATTTGTCCGTATGGGAGTAATGCACAGAAATACCTTTATTAACTCACCAGAGTTACTCCTACCTACCCTACAATTTAAACAAAGACCAACTTTATTGGCAGCAGGTCAATTAATCGGTACAGAAGGTTATACCGCAGCAGCCGCGGGAGGATGGTTAGCGGGAACAAATGCAGCTCGTCTCGCTTTTGGCTTGACACCAATTACCCTCCCTGATACAACTATGATGGGTGCGCTATTTGCTTTTATTAGTTCAGCATCTCCTAAACATTTTCAACCAATGCCCCCTAATTTCGGTATCTTCCCCCCCCTAGAACAAAAAATCCGTAATAAACAACAGCGTTACGCCCAATACCGCGATCGCTCTTTATTAGCAATAGATGAACTCCAACATGAAAGAAAAGTTAGTAAATTGGCTTAATAAAATACTGGTTATTGATGTCTTTGTGGTGATTATCGGCTTTTTATGGTTCGCTATCGCTTTAATCGGTAAAAGCATGGGATTATCTCTGGGTTGGGATATCTGGTACAAACTCTGGTTACCTGTCTTTAACCCGGCGATCGCTATTCTGATTTTGGGGGCTATCTTAAATTGGGCGATCTCTAAAATTCAACAACGCTTAAACGACGTCTAAAATAACAAGATTACCCCAATGATAATCATTAGACAACCAGCGATGATCTTAATTCCTTGGGTGGTTTTGGCGCTAATATAGATACTAACCTTATCAGCCATTAAAGCATAGATAAGTTTTACACCACCAACAGCTATGATAGCAACAGCAATAATTACTAGAGTTTCTTGATAAGATATTTGAGTGATATTTACAAAAGCAGGAAGAAACCCTAAATAAAATAAAGTCGCTTTTTGATCAGCTAAAGTAATGAATAATCCCGTCAAAAAACTAGATACAAGGGAATTATCTACCCTTAACAAAGCTAAATTGTCTGGTTGTTCATCAACAGGGCAAGATCTTAATAATCCTATCCCTAAAAAGATAAGATAAGCGCTACCTAGGTATTTAATAAATATAAACAAACCTCCCATAGTTTCTGCTAAAAAAGACAATCCCCAAATAGCTAATAAAATAAAAATAATATCACCTAAAACTATGCCTAGGGTTGTACAGAAACCATGAATAAATCCGCCACTAGCTGTCCTGGTACATACCATTAAAACACTTATACTAGGTAAAGAAGCTAGAATAACCATAGCTAAAAATAAGGCAATAATGCTGTTTAAGGTCATATTATGTACCAGTTGAATCTAAATATCTAAACCAAGTAAAATAAAGAGCAATAGACAACAGTAAAAAGATTAAACTCAATAAACCGAGATTATCCCAACTCCTAGTCATTAACATTACAGGCATCATAAATAAAACCAATTGCCAAGGAATAGCGATGACAGTAGCCAGGATATCTCGTCTATTTTCCCGCTTAATCTTGGCTACAGCTACGGGAGAGAGTTTAGCCCTAATTTTACCCCAAAAACCAAAAGGACGAGTTTGTAAGTAGAAATTTTCTACTACTGCTAAATCAGGTGGTGGCGTTAATAATGTTCCTAAAATACAGCCTGTAACAGAACTAAGACTCGGGATTAAAAACAACAGGTACTCTTGCCATTGTAGAGAGGTTAAATTGGGGATAACTAACATTTTCGTCAAAATAGCGGCGATCGCCCCTGTAGCAGTACCTATAGCTAGCCCATAGCCATTAAAACGCCACCAATACCACCTCATTAATAAGGGAATAGCTAAACCAACTCCCAACCCTACGGTTAGCCAACCCCAAATATCGTTAATATTACTCAGATTAAAACTCAAGATTAAACCTAAAACAACTATCACAATGGAAGCTAAACGACTTTGGATTAGTAGTTGTCTCTCGTTAGCTTCAGGATTAAGATAAGCTTGATAGATATCTTTTACCCAATAAGCTGCGCTAGAATTAATCAAAGAGTCAAAGGTTGACATAGCCGCAGCCATAAAACAAGCAATGATTAAACCTTTGATTCCTGTGGGTACATAAGTATTAATGACTAGGGGTAAAATTAACTCAGGATCTCTAATCATCTCCACTTGGTTACTATAGTGAATCCCCAACAAAGCAAATGCAGTTACCAAGGGCCAACGAAAGGAGAGTAAAATAATCCAAAACAGAGATAATAAACCAACGTCGCGATCGCTTTTCGCTGCGAAATAACGTTGGATCATGTATCCCCCTTGACCACTTACTCCTTCTAGGATAGTTTTAATGAGATAAAAGCTAATTACTCCCCCAAACAGATTAAAAGCTGCATAATCTCCCTGCAAGTCGGTAGTCAATGGGGGTATAATCCTCGTCCATTCTTCTAAACTCCAACTCTGTAACTCTTCACTTCCAGGTAAAGCCACGACGATAGTCTCGGGAATAGTTACTGTTTGCCAAGCTAAAGTACAAATATACATAATAGCCATAAAGACTAAAATAGCTTGAAATAAATCACTCCAAATTACCCCATAGAAACCACTAATCACCGTATAGACTAAAGCCAGAATAATTAGAATAATAGCTGCATAGCGATCAGATATACCCAGAAAACCACCTAAAAACTTACCCCCCGCTAGAGAAAAATAACTCAAAGCTGCAATAGAAAAGATTAAAATAGCGATCGCACTCATGATTCTAGCTATTTTCCCTTCTTTTCCCTTACCGAAGCGAAACTCCATCCATTCTGCTAGAGTCATAACTAGGGCCCGGCGATTCCATTTCCCCATAAAAGTCATTAAAAAGGGCATAATTAACACTAAACCCCCTCTAATCTCGATAAACAGTCCTTTTGTACCTAGACTATAGATTAAAGCTGCTATAACCATTGTGCCCGCTAAGTCGGTATTAGATACCATCCCCGAGACTCCCAATAACCACCAAGGCATCTGGCGATCGCCTAAAAAGTAACTATCTATACTTCTGGCGGCTTTCTTTTCTAAAACTATCCCGAGAATAATTATTAAAATTAAATATAAAACTATAATTCCATAATCGATTGTTGTCATCACTCGAACTAAAGATATCCTTAAGGTTTTTAGGATTGTATCCTAAGAGTAGATATCTTAGTTAAATACCCTGTTAATTACATAAATCATGGACAAAGATACTAAATTCGCTTTACTGGTAATTGGTTTACCCTTTTTAGGTTTAATTTATTGTGCTATAATTATTACTTTCTTGGTTATGTCTCCCGTGGGACGCAATCATCCTATTCTTACTGGCGCAGGTTTTACGATTGTACCCTTCGCTTTTGCTGCTTACACCTGGATTCGGGCTTCTGCTAAAGCTTATCAGAAAAATGCTTCCCCCAATGCGGATGGCGAGATTTGAACTCGCACGACGTAAGTCACACGCCCCTCAAGCGTGCGTGTCTACCGTTCCACCACATCCGCTGACCTTGCCTAGCTTAGCACAACTAACCGAAAAAAACAACTAATTTTTATGAGTAAATTTGTCTGGGAATTGTCACAACCTTCTACAACTTCTAGAGAGTTAAGAGAGTTAGTCAAAACATATTTACCCGAATCTGAGGGAATATTTGCGGCTAAATTGTTACAACAACGAGGAATAACCCCTGAAACCGCGGTTAGTTTTCTCTCACCAGACAAATATCAACCCACTCCCCCTAATGCTTTTGGACAAGAGATAAAATTAGCTATTAATAGATTGCAACAAGCGATCGCCTGTTCAGAAAAAGTCACCATTTGGGGAGATTTTAACCCTGATGGAGTCATGGCGACTATTTTACTCTACTCAGGATTAGGGAAATTTTGGGGTGATTATCTAGATTATTATCTCCCGAGTCGCTTAGAAGCATTCCACGGATTGAATAAATCAGGAATAACTAAACTAGCGAAACAGGAAGTCAAAGTAATCATTACCTGTGGGATTGGGAGTACTAATCTAACTGAGATTAACTACGCTCAAGAATTAGGTATAGATTTAATTATTATAGATCATCATACCCCACCCGAAGATCGTCCCGAGGTAGTCTCTATACTTAACCCTCGTTATTTTATTGAGACTCACCCTCTCTATCACCTTTCAGCAGTAGCAATAGCTTATAAACTCCTCGAAGGGTTTTATTTAACTTGTCAACAAACTTCACCACCTGAAAGCTTATTGGACTTAGTAGGTATTGGCTTAATCTGTGATCAGGTAGAATTAAAGGGAGATTGTCGCTATTTAGCCCAAAAAGGTTTACAACAGTTACCAAAACAAAATAACCCAAAAACCGCTACACGTCTAGGATTATATTATTTATTACAAAAATGCCAACAAAGTGGCGATCGCCCTACGGATATTAGTTATGGTATTGGTGCACGTATTAACGCTGTCAGTCGTATTTACCATGATAGTAATTTATTAGTGCAATTATTAACAGAAAAAGACAGCAAAAAATGTCAAAAATTAGCCCATGAGGTTGAATTAGCTAACGCTAGACGTAAAGAATTAGAGAAAAATACCCTCTCACAAATTAAAGCTAAACTAGTCTTTATCGACTTATCTACAACTAGTGTAATAGTCTTAGCTGATAGTCGTTGGGAAGTAGGAGTCTTGGCTTTAATAGTTAATACTATTGCTAGAGAATATAATCGCCCTACTATCTTATTAAGTATAGAGCAAGAAATAGCTAGAGGTTTAGGAAGTACCCTTAATAACCTAGATTTAGACGAGTTAATTAAATCTCAAATCAAGTTGTTAACTGGTTTTAGTGGAGATACCTCTGCTGTCAGTTTAACCTTACCAGTAGCTAATATTGACCTATTTACTGCAGCAATCAATCAAGTAGCTAGAAGGAAAATAGATAACTTTAAAGATCCTACTTTAGCCATAGATTTAGTAATTACCGTCAAAGAGTTAGGAAGAAATCTGTTTAAAGAGTTAAAATTATTAGAGCCTTTTGGTATAGGTAATCACCCACCTAAATTACTACTAAAAAAATGTATATTTACCGAAATTAAAACCAGTAATATTAAAGATTGTGGTAGCCAAAATATTCGCTATCAGAAAACAACTTTCTTTATTCAAGATAAATCAACTCAGAATAAATTTCCAGGAGTTTGGTGGGGACATTCTAGCCACGAATTACCTACAGATACTTACTGTGATTTGGTGGTAGAATTAGACTATAGTTATAATATTAGTCAATATGAAGTGAGACTAATCGATTGGCAACCCACAGGAGAAAACAACTATTATCAATTAAACAATGATCTAGGTTTATTAGATTGGCGTAATCAACCCCAGCAACCACAACAATCTGACATCCTAACCCTTAATCAATGTCCTAGTTATTGGTCTGATATTACCCAATCCTATCAAGAAGCAAAAGAAAAAGGACAACAACTGGCTCTAGCATACCATCAACCGACTCAAACCCAAGCTATAGATATTTGGTATCAACTAATTGGTATCGCTAAATATTTACATCGTACAGGAAAAAGCGTTACTTATCAACAAATACAAACTAAACTACAAATAAGCGATCGCACCTTAAAACTAGGTTTAGAAACCCTATCTCATTTAGGATATATTATTACTTATTCTGAGGAAGGATTGCAGATTACCAGCCATCAACAATCTACCCTAATTCCCCAAAAATATCTTGATTCTTTTCTAGAAACACTTACCGAAGAATTATTTCAACAACAATATTTTAACCAAGTTCCTTTAAATATTATCCAAAATTTCACAATTTCTTTAATTTAAATCAGTAGCCGTTTTACTTATTATAGCAGTACGCATCTGGACTGTTTGACATTTTCAAGTCGTGAAACCCATTTAAAGAGTCGGGAGAATCGTATTGATCCCTAGATATGATATTATACTTAACTTAATAACAATTTAGTAACAAGGATAGGTTAGAATGCCTTATACTACAGAAGATGGTGGCAGACTGAATAATTTTGCTAAAGAACCTAAAGTATATCAGAGTGAACCACCAACTCAAACTGAAAAACGCAATTATATTATCTTGGGAGGTTTAGCCCTAGTTTTCGTCATTGGTATTATTTTCGTGGCTTTTGCCGTCTCCAATATCAATTAACTAGATATATTCAAGGCAAGAGATTACTGATCTCGGGCTAAAATTGTTAATAAATCTTTGACCCTCTTGTAATTCTCTTGCTTTCCTTGTTCGGCAAATAATTCTTGGGCTTTACGTAAGTCGGTGATACCTAACTCTGATTCCCCTATCTTGAGATAGCTAATACCTCGATTATAGTAAGCTTGAGGAAATTCTGGGGCTAAATCTATACTATTGGTATAACTGTCTATCGCCTCTGTTGTCTCCTCTAAGCGATTATAAACCAAGCCTTGATTATAAAATAGTATTTCATTGGTTGGCTCAATTTTTAGTCCTTGTTGATAGTCTTCTAAAGCTAATTGATACTCTCCTAAATCATCATAAGCATTACCTCGATTGAGATAATAATTAGCATTATTGCTATCTAAATTAATGGCTTTTGTACACATCGCGATCGCCTCTTCGTACTCCTCCAAGACGTACAACCCATAACAACGATTAGCATAAGCTTCCACTAACTCTGGATTTAATTTAATCGCTTCTCTATAATCAGCGATCGCCCCTTGATAATCACCTAAACGATGTTGAGCATAACCTCGATTATAATAAGCTTGGGCTTGGTCAGGATTTAGTTTTATCGCTGCGTTAAAATTAGCGATCGCTTCTCGATAATTAGCTAATTCTAGCTGCTCTACTCCCTGATTATAACGTTTTAAAGCCTCCTGCTCTCCCGAGTTAGCCTCTATTTTCCTAACCATCAAGACATTAGTTAATACTAAACTAGTTAAGAGCACTATTAATTGTTGTTTCAGTCTCATTATTTATCCCCTAAAGTTTTAGAAATAATTTCATAAACACCAGGTGAAATACCCTCAGAATTAACAATTCTAGTCAAGTTATTCCTCATCAACTCTTTTCTTACTGAATCTAGCTTTTGATATTGATAAAAACAAGTAGCCAAATTCGCAGCGATATTGCTGTTATAGCTATCTATCTCAATCATCTTATTGGCAATTAACTGATAACCTTCTCCATTAACCTTATGAAAAGCCAGAGGATTACTAGCAAAACTTCTGTAGAGAACTCTCAGTTTGTTAGGATTGTACTTATCAAAATAGGGATTATTTGCCAATACTGTAACCATTGATACAGACGCTAAGCGAGAAGAAGCTTGAGCCTGAAACCACTTATTCATAACCAACGGTTCATCATGCCATTTTTCTTGCCACAACCGAAGACCTTCTTGTGTCTTTTCTGACTCATAATTAACTAAAATCCTTAAAGCTGCGTACTCATCAGTCATATTAGTTGCTTTTACTAATTGAGAAAAAGTCAAGTCAAAAAAGTCCTGATCAATACGAGTAAGATAACCTAAAATAGTATTTTTCAAAGCCCGTTTACCCATAACTTCTGGTTGGATAGAGTATGCACCCTCTAAACTAGGCAAAAGTTCTCCAAAAGTTTTAACCAGAGTTTCGTATGTTCCTTTAGCTAAAATTGTTATCAAAGCTTCACGTCCTCGATCAGCCCTTTCGTAGTCAATAGGGTTCATAGATTCAACAATAGCGCTTAAAGGTGGCATAGTGAGTACTTCAGCACGAAAAGCAGCATCTAGACTAGAATCACCGATTAAACCTGCAAAAGCAGTAACAATCTTTTCAACATCAACAGCAACCTCAGAATCGTTTTCTAGGGAAGAAATAGCCTGATGAGTTAGTCTTTGGGCTGCTTCATAACGAGTTACTAAATCTGTATCATAGCTAAGAAGGTGGAGCAACTCTTCGAGAGTATAATCATACTGGAGCTTAACAGGAGCAGAAAAATTGCGTAAAAGAGAGGGAACAGGCTTTTCTTTAACTTCTGTCCAGAGAAAACGCTGTTTTTGTTCTTTAATGACTAAATTTGTCGTTGTTCCCAGAGATTGATTAGACAAAACTAAAGGTATCTCACTACCATCAGGGGCTAGCAAACCGATAGACAAAGGGAAATAAAAAGGTAATTTTTCCTCTTGACCTGGAGTTGGGGGACAGGATTGCTCTACAATTAGTTCACAGGTAGCTTGTTCTTGATCAAAAACAAGTTCTACTGCACAAATAGGAGTACCCGCTTGATCATACCAACGTTGAAACTGAGTAAAATCTAGACCAGAAGCTAAGTGCATAGCATTGAGAAAATCTTCAGTAGTGACTGCTTGTCCGTCGTATAACTCAAAATACTTAGCAATACCTGCGGCGAATAACTTTGGTCCAATTAAGGTTTGTATCATTCTAATCACTTCTGAACCCTTATCATAGACTGTAGAAGTGTAGAAATTATTGATTTCGATATAAGATTGTGGTCTAATAGGATGAGAATTGGGTCCAGAATCTTCGGCAAATTGAACGATTTTGATAAACTTAGCTTCGTGGATACGTTGAACCGCAGGAGAATTGAGATCAGCAGAAAACAATTGATCTCGAAAAACTGTCAACCCTTCTTTGAGGGTGAGTTGAAACCAATCACGACAAGTTACCCGATTTCCTGTCCAATTGTGGAAAAATTCATGAGCTACTACGCTTTCAATTCTGAGAAAATTGTCATCAGTAGCAGTTTGAGGATCAGCAAGTACTAAAGAAGCGTTGAAGATGTTTAAGCCCTTATTTTCCATCGCCCCTGCATTAAAATCATTAACAGCAACGATCATAAATTGATCTAAATCGTATTCTAGGTTAAAGACATCTTCATCCCATTTCATCGCTTTTTTCAGGGAGTTAATAGCGTGTTGACAACGTGTTTCATTGCCTGGATCTACATAAATGGCGATCGCTATTTCTCGTCCACTTTTAGTCACAAAAGAATCTCTAACCACCCCTAAGTTACCCGCTACCAAAGCAAATAAATAACAAGGTTTAGGGAAGGGATCTTGCCAAGTGGCGTAGTGAAGTCCTCCTTCTAAATCACCTTCGGCGCTCAAATTACCATTAGAAAGGAGAATAGGTAGAGTATTTTTATCACCAATAATTTTCGTTGTATAAATACTCATAACATCAGGACGATCTAGAAAAAATGTTACTCTGCGAAAACCTTCAGGTTCCATTTGCGTACAAAAATTACCATTAGATTGATAAAGTCCAGATCCTGATTGATTAGCAGCGGGATTAATTTTGGTGGTTATTTCCAGAGTAAAAGCTTGGGGAACATCGGGAATAATGAGATTACTTTCTGTGATTTTATAATTATTGGGTTCTAATTTTAGGCCATTAAGTTTTACTTCTACCAGTAATAATTTATCTCCACCGTTTAAAACAAGTGGTGCATTCTCAGGGGTGTTTTGATTGCGCTTAAGGCTTAGATTTGAGCGCACAATAGTTTGCTCAGAATCAAGATTAAATTCAAGATTTACCCTAGGGATGAGATAATCAGGTGATTGATAATCTTTCAGAAAAATAGGTTGAGGTTGTAAGATTTGAGTCATGGTATTTGGAGTATATTTTATTAAAAAACCCCGTGACTTAAGCACGGAGTTTAGCTGAGAAAAAGAAGACTACTATTTAGACATCTTCTGGGGAATTCTTACCCACAATTTGTGCTTTAAAAGCGTCAAATTCTTGCCATAATTCTTGACGATTTTCCGCTTTCCAGAGATAACGATAGACAAACCAAGCGGTATAACCTAGTCCTACCAATTTTAACACAGGAGAAAGAAGAGGGATATCATCAATAGCATCTAAGACAGCCAGAGTGATGTAAATTGTCACAAACCCTGAAGCTATCAACAACAAAGTAACCAGAGGTTGTCTATAGTCAGAGAAAAAACTACCGATGTAGTTAGGAATTTTAGCTAAAAAATCCAAAATTGTATCTACTAACTCTTGCCATGGTTGTGACTTGATACTCTCAAAATTGAGACCCCCTGATTTTCCCTGACTTAGTTGACCGCCTACTTTTTGTACTGGAGTTGAGCTACCAATAGTCGCTTCTATCTCTTGTAACTTAGACTCTTGATCGGGAGATTTTGATTCCATAATTGACTGATCCTTTGCAAAAAAGAATAACTAACTTTTGCTCATATTATCAGACAAATTTTGTAGCTTTAATTAAAATTCTTGGCAAAATTTTCAAATCTTGACCAATTCTTGACTAGGTAAGGTTATAGAGCTAGATTTTTTACAATAAATTTCACAAGAGTTATTAGGACTTTCGATTAATTTGACCTTAGCCAACTCAGCCCCGACTGCAGCGATCGGACCTTGTAAAGTTTGGGCAATATAGACAGCTATATTTTCTGCTGTAGGTACTACCTTAGCAAAATAAGGGATATCTTTATTCAGGAAAGTATGGTCAAAAGGCTCAACGATATAATCATTAATCACTGCCTGTAACTTACCCAAATCTACCAACATACCAGTACGCGAGTCAATTTCTCCTGTTACAGACACCTCTAGATGATAATTATGTCCATGTCCATGAGGACGAGCACATTTACCATAGATTTCGGAATTCTCCTCATAACTTAGCTCATTAAGAGCCAAACGATGCGCCGCACTAAAATGAGTTTTTACTGTTAAAGATGCTTCCATGCCTTTTCCTTGATAATCAGCCCAAAGTTCTGGATGTTCAAACAATTGAATATTAACTAAAGGGAGATGGGGGGCTAACCTTTGCCAAATCACTCTAGCGATATTTTCCGTTGTTGGTAGAGTTTCGCTAAACTCAGACCAAACTTGATTAAGATAACTATAATCTAGTTGCTCAGTTATTTCCTGTTTAATGACCTTTTTGACCACGGATAGATTTTGAACCATACCATATTGGTCTAAATTGCCTCCTAGGGAAACATAGAGAACGTAATTATGTCCATGTCCTGGAAAATTACTACCCGCCCCAAAAAGTCTCAGATTTTCCTGTTCATCTAGTTCTGGCAACCAATAGCGATGACTGGCTGAAAACTGAGCACGACGATGAATAATACAGTCCATAATTTTAGATTGATTGCCCAAGAATATATTAACTTATATTAAGATATTCTAACTCACAACAGACAATTTCACCAGAAAACAACAAAAGCTGCTAAAAATTAACTTTTGTGCTAAGGTTGAATTGACTTGATTAAATTAAATGTCTTTAAGTTTTTCAACTCTAAAGAAAAACCTTGTCTAATGCAGACGAGGCGTAATTTTAACAAACAAGTGGGGCTAACCCGCTTTTTTTATTGCATTGATGGCGATGACTCATCCTATAGTACCTGACATTATGGCTTTAGCCACCCCAATTGCCTCACAATTAGGTTTAGAAGTAGTAGAAGTTGTTTTTCAAACCAATCGACGTCCACCAGTTCTACGTGTAGATATACGTAATCTAACCGACAAGACAGGATTAGATGATTGTGAAAAAATGAGTAGAGCCTTAGAGCAACTACTAGATGAAAGTAATCTTATCGAGGGTTCATACGTATTAGAAGTTTCTAGTCCAGGAACTTCGAGAATTTTAACCACAGATAGGGAATTTATCGCCTTTAAAGGCTTTGACGTCATTATTAAAGCCCACACCCCCTGGAGCGAGCCAAAACAATGGCGTGGTAAACTACAAGGAAGAGACGAAACCCAAATCTATCTCAATCAAAAAGGTAAATCAATTGCGCTACCCCGAGAAAACATCGTCAAAGTCCAACTAGATGATCAAGCTTAAATAGTTCATAAGGAGTATAACATATATGTCATTGGTCACTTTACCTGGTTTACAGGCAATGATTGAACAAATCAGTCAAACCCACAATTTACCCAAATCTTCAGTACAGGACGCTCTTAGAGAAGCCCTACTCAAAGGTTATGAAAGGTATCGTCGCGCCCAAAATCTCGAAGGATCTCAATTCAACGACGAATATTTTGATAACTTTGAAGTAGAATTAGACACAGAAGAAGAAGGCTTTAGAATACTCTCCACCAAAAAAATAGTCACCGAAGTAATTGACAACGATCATCATATCTCCCTACAGGAAGTACAAGAAGTAGAAAAAGAAGCCCAACTAGGAGACGAAGTAGTTTTAGACGTTACCCCACCACAAGCAGAATTTGGACGCATGGCAGCGATTCAAACCAAACAAGTACTCTTACAAAAACTACGAGATCAACAAAGAAAACTGATCCAAGAAGAATATCAAGAGATCGAAAACACCGTTTTACAAGCCAAAGTCTTACGCTTTGAAAGACAATCAGTAATTATGTCTGTAGCTAGTGGTTTTGGTCAACCCGAAGTAGAAGCAGAACTACCCAAAAGAGAACAACTCCCTAACGACAACTATAGAGCTAACTCCTTATTCAAGGTATATCTCAAAAAAGTTAGAGAAGGCTCTCACCGTGGACCACAACTAATCGTCTCTAGATCTGACGCTAGTTTAGTAGTGTATTTATTTGCTAATGAAGTACCAGAGATAGAAGAAGAAGTTGTACGCATAGTAGCAGTAGCCAGAGAAGCTAACCCACCTTCGCGCCACGTAGGACCGCGCACCAAAATAGCTGTAGATACACTAGAAAGAGACGTAGATCCCGTAGGAGCTTGTATAGGCTCAAAAGGCTCACGTATTCAAGCAGTAGTAAACGAACTAAAAGGAGAAAAAATAGACGTTATTCGTTGGTCACCAGATCCTACTATCTACATCGCTAACGCCCTAAGTCCTGCTAAAGTAGATACAGTGAGCTTGATTAATCCCGATGAACGTCAAGCACTAGTACTAGTACCAGAAAATCAACTGAGTCTAGCTATAGGGAAAGAAGGACAAAATGTGCGTTTAGCAGCTCGTTTAACAGGGTGGAAAATCGATATCAAAGAAACCAAACAATATCAATCAGAATTAGCTCAATCGTCACCAGAAGAATGAAGCCCAATTACAGACGCTGTTTAAGTTGTCGTCAAATCGCTCCGAAAGAATCATTCTGGAGAATCATCAAAGTCTATCCCTCTCAAGAGGTAAAATTAGATCAAGGGATGGGACGTTCAGCTTATCTCTGCCCCCAGGAAACCTGCCTGCGGGCAGCACAACAAAAAAATCGTCTCGCTAAAGCACTGAAAACATCAGTACCAGCTGAGATTTATCAACAACTATGGCAAAGACTAGAAACAAATTAATTTAGTTACCATAAAATAAGAACAATTTAAGGAGTAAACCACAAGCAATTTAACTTGATAAACATAAACATGAACACAAATAAAATCCAGCCATCAGGCAAGGTATAAGCAAATTATGTAACTAGGGGGATATTGGATGAACCACGACAAAGTCAGAATTTACGATTTATCAAAAGAATTGAATATAGATAACAAAGAAGTTTTAGAAATTTGTGCTCAGCTTAACATCACAGTTAAAAGTCACAGTAGTACAATAACAGAAGCCCAAGCTAAAGAAATTATAGCTAAAGCAGAACAAATTCGCAGCCAACAGCTATCTTCCTCAGTTATGGTAGAAGAACAAAATCCAGAACAGGCAAACAGTAAAAAACAGCAAATTTTAGCAATCCACCATAAACAGTATTCAGAGCAAGCAACATCAGATACAACAACAAGAGATTTAAGCTTGACACCACCACCGCGCTTACCCAAACATGAATCAACCTCAGCAGAGTCAATGTCTTCTGTCTCCCCAAATCCTAAAGATGAACAGTCAGAATCAACAACAGCAGAAACATCTTCTCATCTACTTCAACCACCTGTCAGACCAGAAAAACCCAAACCACAAGTTAAACCGATAACTAAAAAACCTAGCCAAACATCAGAAGAAAAGAAAGAAGTATCCCCAAAACAAAAACCAACTGTAGAAAAACCTAGAGAAACAGTAGAATCAGAAGTAGATAAACCAGAACCTAAGGCTAAAATTAAGGTTAGACCGAGAACTAAACCAGAACTTCCTTCAGAAAAAACTAGAGAAGAAAGTTCAACTCCACCTATAAGGTTGGCTAGACCTCAGTTAAATAAACCAACGAAAATTAAACCGGTTGAAGGAATAGATCCTGATTTAGAAGATCTAGACACAGATTCAGTAGATGATGAAAAACAAATCGGAGAAACAGATGAGATAATCTTACTAGAAAAACCCAAGCGCAATAAAATAACTAAACCTGAAAAAGCCAAAGTCTGGGAAGAAGATGATGATGAAAGTAAAGCAAAATCAGGTAAAGCGCCAACTAAAAATAAACGACGTTCTAACGTCATCGAAGAAGATGAGGATCTAGATACTCTTCTTGAGGAAACAGACTTGTCATCAGGGGTTATGAATCTGGCGATCGCCCGTCCCCCCAAACCCAAGTCAGACACACCAGCAGCTGTCGCTAAACCAAATCCTGGTCCTAAAGTCAAAAAAGCAGGAGAAAAAACTGAAAAACGTGGCGAAACCAAAGAAATCAAAGCAACAGAGCCTGAAAAACCAGAAGAAATAAGCATTTCAGGTAGCCTAACCGTTAGAAGTTTAGCAGACCTGCTCAAAATCTCAGAAACCGACATCATTAAAAACCTCTTTTTCCAAGGAATCGCCGTTAATATTACCGAAACCCTAGAACTAGAAACCGCCAAACAAGTAGCCGAAGAATTTGGGGTAAGAGTACTCACTCCCACCCTCGAAAGTAGCGCTGCTAAATCTACAGAAATGTTAGACGTAGATGACCTAGAAAATCTCGTCAGACGCCCTCCTGTAGTAACGATTATGGGTCACGTAGATCATGGTAAAACTACCCTACTAGACTCTATACGTCAAACTAAGGTAGCACAGGGAGAGGCAGGGGGAATTACCCAACATATCGGCGCTTATCATGTAGATGTAGAGCACAACGGCGAAACACAGCAGGTAGTGTTTTTAGATACACCAGGTCACGAAGCCTTTACAGCCATGCGCGCTAGAGGCACAAGAGTAACCGATATAGCTATCTTAGTCGTAGCAGCAGACGATGGAGTACAACCCCAAACCAGGGAAGCAATCAGCCACGCTAAAGCAGCAGAAGTACCCATAGTCGTAGCGATTAATAAAATCGATAAAATCGAAGCGAATCAAGACCGCATCAAACAAGAACTAGCCGAATTAGATCTTGTCCCGGAAGAATGGGGGGGAGAAACCATTATGGTTCCAGTTAGCGCCCTCAAAGGAGAAAACCTCGATACTCTACTTGACATGATTCTACTCGTAGCAGAAGTAGCTGAACTCTCCGCTAACCCCGATCGCCTCGCTAAAGGAACAATCATCGAAGCCCATCTAGACCGCGCCAAAGGACCAGTAGCAACCCTATTAGTCCAAAATGGCACACTGCAAGTAGGAGATGTCATCCTAGCAGGGTCAGTATTTGGCAGAATTAGAGCCATGATCGACGATCGCGGTGATAAAGTAGAAAAAGCTAGCCCCTCTTTTGCCGTAGAAATACTCGGACTCAATCAAGTACCCGCAGCAGGAGATGAGTTTGAAGTCTTCGCTAGTGAAAAAGAAGCCCGTCAAATGGCTGAAGCTAGACAAGATGAAGACCGTCAAACACGCTTACAACAAAGTCTCGCTTCTCGTCGCGTCAGTCTGACTACCTTCTCAGAACAAGCTAGAGAGGGACAACTCAAAGAACTTAACCTCATCCTTAAAGGAGACGTTCAAGGCTCAGTAGAAGCGATCGTCAGCTCTCTCCAACAACTACCTCAAAATGAAGTGCAATTGCGCATCCTTCTAGCCTCAGCAGGAGAAGTGACCGAAACTGATGTAGATTTAGCAGCAGCTAGCGGCGCAGTTATCATCGGTTTTAACACCACCCTAGCTAGTGGTTCTCGTAGCGCAGCTGACCGAGAAGGAGTAGATATCCGAGAATACAATATTATCTATAAACTTCTCGATGATATACAAGGAGCGATGGAAGGACTACTAGACCCCGAAGAAATAGAAGAAGAACTCGGAACAGCCGAAGTACGCGCCATCTTCCCTGTAGGTCGTGGTTCAGTAGCAGGTTGTTATATCCTCTCGGGTAAAGTGATTCGTAACCGTCTCTTGCGTGTACGTCGTCAACAAGAGGTCATCTATCAAGGTAATCTCGATTCCCTAAAACGGATGAAAGAAGACGCCAAAGAAGTCAACGCGGGTTATGAATGCGGTATAGGCTCAAATAAATTCAACGACTGGAAAGTAGGCGATATCATCGAAGTCTATCAGATGGTCATGAAGCGCCGCACCTTATCCCAGAACTAGTTTATCTTCTCTAGCCCAATTGGAGCTAGAGTTTTTTTCTCATGTCTTTAAATAAAATTATTTGGTTAGTAGCAATAATTTTACTTTGCGCTTTGGGTATTATTTTCTTTTCTACCTCAGCAGCAAGCAAAACCTATAGCTACACTATTATTAACACTTATCCCCACGATGAACAAGCTTTTACCCAGGGTTTAATCTATCACCAAGGTCAACTCTACGAAAGTACAGGATTAAGAGGAGAATCATCCCTACGTCGCGTTGAGTTAACCACAGGGAAAGTTCTGCAAATTCATCACCTACCACCTCCCTATTTCGGCGAAGGGTTAGCCTTATGGGATGACCAACTTATTCAGCTTACTTGGCAAGAATATACAGGTTTTGTCTATGATTCCGATAGCTTCGAGATTCGACAACGCTTTAACTATGATACCGAAGGTTGGGGTTTAACCAATGATGAGCAATATTTAATCATGAGTGATGGTTCGGATCTTCTCTACTATCTTGATCCTGGAACTTTTGAGGTAGTTAAAACTCTACAAGTGCGCGATGGTAGTCTAACTATTACTAGACTTAACGAACTCGAATATATTAACGGTGAAATTTGGGCAAATATTTGGGGAAGTAATTGTCTAGCTAGAATATCTCCCCAAACAGGTAAAGTTAAAGCCTGGGTTAATCTCCAAGGTTTACGCCCTACTTCTCTAGTAGCTAATCCTCAAGCAGTACTTAATGGTATAGCTTACGCACCAGAAAGCGATCGCCTTTTTGTCACTGGTAAACTTTGGCCCACTTTATTTGAGATTAAATTAACACCAGGTTTAAAAGGACAAATCTGTTTTTAGGAAAATTTGGTTTAGAATACAATTCAAACCAAACAAAAGGGTTAAATTATGAATCAATTTTTAGCACAGTCACCAACTGATGCACTTTCTAACTTCTTTACCCAAACCGTGGGTCAAGATATCTGGAGTGTGATCAAAGCGATCCTCATTTTGGTTGTTGGTTGGATAATAGCCACTATAGTTAGAGGAGTAGTGGAAAAACTACTCAATCAAACCGATGTAGATAATAAAATAGCCGCTTGGGTAACAGGTAACAGCGATGAAAAATTAATACCCATAGAAAAATGGGTAGCTAATGTAGCGTTTTGGCTAGTTATCCTCTTCGCGATTATCGCAACTCTCAACTCATTACAGTTAGACGCGGTTTCTGCACCTCTTAACTCCCTCCTCAATCAAATCACTAGTTTTATTCCTCAAATTGCAGGAGCAGCTTTGTTATTGGGGTTAGCTTGGTTATTAGCTACTATCGCTAAAATGTTGGTTACCAACACTTTACGAGGTATGCGTCTAGATGAACGTGTAGGAGAACAACTCAGAGATGATACTACTACAACAGCGACCACTAGTAATCAGTTTACTTTGAGTGATACCATTGGTAACGCCATCTATTGGTTAATCTTCCTTATCTTCATCCCTGGAGTTTTAAGTACACTTCAGTTAGAAGGTACTCTCGGACCTGTACAACAATTACTCAATGATATTTTAGGAATTCTCCCTAGAATCCTCAGCGCTATCCTAATCGGTGCTGTAGGTTGGTTTATCGCTCAAATTGTCCGTAAAGTAGTGACTAATTTATTAACAGCTACTGGAATCAACCGTATTGGGGGTAATTTCGGTCTTCCTCAAGATTCAGGAAGCAGATCTCTGTCTTGGATTATTGGGACGATCGCCTATGTGTTTATCCTCATTCCTACTGGGATAGAAGCCCTCAATAAACTTAATATTGAGTCTATCTCCCGACCTGGGACAGAAATGCTACAGCAGGTACTCAACAAAATACCCCAAATCTTTAGCGCTGCTGTAGTTCTCATCCTCGCCTATATTGTCGCTAAATATGTCTCTGATTTTGTCACCGATATCCTCACAGAGGTAGGCTTTGATAACGTCTTTCAATGGTTGGGTATTCAGCGACCAACTACTACAGAGACAACATTTGAACCAGAAGCTACAAGTCAACCTACTCAGAGTGGACAACCTACTATTGTTCAACTCTCAGAGAAGAAAACCAGCAAAATTCCTCAACGCACTCCCTCAGAATTGGTGGGATTTATTATTACAGTTGGAATTATGTTAATCGCGGCTTTAACCGCAGTAGATATTCTGCAAATAGACGCACTGAGAACCGTTGTGGGGATAATTCTCTTTATTTCGGGTAAGGTTTTATTAGCATTGCTAATTTTAGCGATCGGTCTCTATTTAGCTAACTTCGCCTTTAACTTTATTACTAGTTCAGGAACAAGTCAATCGAGAACCTTAGCTCAAGCTGCTCGTATTGCTATTATCATTTTAAGTGCAACAATGGCTCTGCAACAGTTGGGTATTGCTCCTGATATCATTAATCTCGCTTTTGGGTTATTATTAGGAGGTATAGCAGTAGCGATCGCTCTGGCTTTCGGTTTAGGAGGACGAGATATCGCCGCTGAACAAATCCGTAATTGGCTCAATTCCTTGAAGAACGAGCAGTAAAAAATTAACTATGGTAGCAATTAATTTGCTACCTTCTGCCATTATGTTAACCATCATTTACTCAGAACAATTCCTCGAACATCAAACAGGTTCATCTCACTCTGAAAAACCAGAACGTTTAACAGCGATCGCCACAGCTTTACAAAACGCTCCCTGGAATAGACAATTAAATTGGCAATTACCTACACCAGTTGACGCCAAAGTCTTAGATATTATTAAACAAATTCATAGTCAAGAACATATAGACAGAATTAAGTACATAGCCACAAAGGGTGGAGGTTATCTAGATTCTGATACCCCCATCTCTCCCCAGAGCTATGATATCGCTTTACTCGCAGTTAGCGCTTGGTTAGATGGAGTCGATAAGGTGTTAACTACAGGTAAACCTGCTTTTATTTTAGCACGTCCCCCTGGACATCACGCTACTAGAGATGATGCTATGGGTTTTTGTCTCTTTAGTAACGCCGCGATCGCCGCTAATTATGCTCTCACTCAACCGCAAATTAACCGAGTCGCTATCCTCGATTGGGATGTACACCATGGTAATGGTACAGAAGCGATCGTCTCTACTAACCCTGCGATCGCCTATTGTTCTCTCCATCAATACCCCGCTTATCCCGGTACAGGAAAAGCTAGCGATCGCGGACTATATAATAATGTCCTTAATATTCCTATGCAACCCTATAGCACTATAGCTGACTATGACCCAGCTTTTAGAGAACAGGTTATCCCCTTTTTAACTAACTTTAACCCCGATTTACTGATTATCAGTGCCGGTTATGACGCCAATGAATTAGATCCTCTCGCCTCTATTTCCCTTCACCCGGAAGATTATGGTATCTTTACCGATTATTGTCTAGAAATTACCCCTAAAATTCTTTTTGGTTTAGAAGGTGGTTATCATCTGCAAGCTTTAGCAGAATCAGTTAAAGCAACGATCGCTAGTTGTTTAAAAATTAGCAGCTGAATGAATCGCAAAATCTCCTTACTTCCTTGGTTAATTATCTCATCCGTAACCCAAGTTGTCCTCAGTGTAGGAGTAGTTGGCTATATCTCCTATCACAGTGGACAAAGTACAATAAATCACTTAGCTCAAGAATTAATGGTACAAGGAAACGATCGTCTTGTCAACAAAATTGACCATTATCTCTCTATCCCTGATTTAATTAATCGTCTTAACGAAGACTCTATACAAACAGGAATACTAAACCCTGAAGATTTAGCAGAAATTCACCGTCAGTTAATCCTACAACACCGACAATTTAATAGCGTTACCTCTATTGTCTATGGAGATCCTTTAGGAAACTTTAGACTAGTTAATCGAATTAGTACATCGGGAAGATTCGGAGTAGAATACGCTGAAATTTACCCTCTTGAAATCGGATTTAATGATCCCCTTAATCTAGGTAAGTTACATTTTTATAATCTTGACCAATTGGGTATCAAAGGAGAATATCTCTATACTCTTGATGTTGATGTACTCAATCGCCCCTGGTATCAACAAGGGGTTAAAACCCAACAACCAGGTTGGACTAAACCTTTTGAAATTGGGACAACCGGTATTTTAACGATTAACGCTTATCGACCCGTTTTTAGTCAAGATAATCAAGAATTAATAGGGGTATTTGCTGTCAATATTAGTCTGGAAGAAATTGGTAACTTTCTCAGGGAAATCCCGATTAGTGACTCTTCTGGGATCTATATAGTTGATTGTACTGATTATCTCATCGCTAGTTCCTATCTCAATTTACCCTATCATCTAGATATCTTGGCTCAGGAAAATTCTCAAGTTAGCACTATTGCTCCCACAGAAACCACTAACCATACTCTTAGAGAAGTTCATCATTTTTTACAGTCAAAATTTACTAATTTAGGTGAGATAAAATCTGTACAAACCTTCGAGTTAACTATTGACAGAGAAAACCATTTTGTTAGGGTAATTCCCTATGGTTCAGAATTAGGGTTAGACTGGTTAATGGTGATGATTGTACCAGAATCTGACTTTACTGCAGAAAATTTGGCTAATTTACAGAGAACTATTTTACTCTGTTTCGCTGCAGGAGCCCTCGCCCTTCTCAATAGTCTTTTTACTTCCCGTTGGATAGTTATACCTGTTTTAAAATTACAAAAACTTGCTCTTAATCTTCCCCATAATCATGAGGAAAATTTAATTAATAGTCCTATTCAAGAAATCCATCAACTAGGTTTGATTATAGAACAAATGGCTCAATCTATAGAAACTACTTTTACGCAGCTACGAGACAGCGAAAGTAGATTACAACAAACCATTGAATATCTTCCCGTAGGAGTAGTGGTATTAGATGCAAAAGGAACAATTACTTATATCAATCCTCATGGAATGAAATTATTAAATATTAAGACTATTCCTAACGCTAAAGAGGGTGAACATTCACAAGTTTATCAACTTTTTCGCGCAGGAACTAATGATTTATATCCCTATGCAGAATTACCCTCAATTCAAGCTTTACAAGGAAAAAAAGTCTTTATTGATGACATAGAAATTAGAGTCAATGGGAAAATAATCCCCTGTGAAGTCTATTCTAACCCCATCTTTAACCATAAACAAGAAATAATCGGTTGTGTCAACGCCTGTCAAGATATTAGCGATCGCCTCGCAACACAAACTATACTGTCTGACTATAACCAGACTTTAGCAACACAAGTCAACGAAGCCACCGAAACTTTACGCAAAAATCAAACCCTTTTACAGAGAGTCTTAAAAAAAGTACCGGGCAATATTTGCGCTTGGATTTCTTATCCCGATGGTAGGATTGAATATCAATTTATCAACCCTCTCTTAAGTGAAATTATCGAGATTGATACAGATGTCTTACTATATTATCCTAATGTCATGTGGGACTTAATCCATAAAGAGGATCACGATAATTATCAACGGGCGATCGCTCATAGTAGCGCTACCCTAGAATTATTCGCTCAAGAATGGCGGATTGTCAGTATTTCAGGTAAAACAAAGTGGTTACAAGGAATTCTCCAACCTGAATTAGGGGAAAATGGTGCTATCTATTGGTATGGTGTGATTCTTGATATCACTAATCGTAAAAAAGCAGAAGTTGAGTTAAAAGAGAGTGAAGAGAAATTCCGCAGCTGTTTTAACTACGTTGCCACAGGAATGGTAATGGTAGATTTGCAAGGGAATTTTTTACAAGTCAATAGTGTTTTTTGTGAAATTATGGGTTATTCTGCTCTAGAATTATTGCAAATGAATTTTAAACAACTAACGCACCCCGATGACTTAGATAATAGTCTCAAGCATGTAACTAAAATGCTCTCAGGAGAAGTCAAAAACTTTCAAATAGAGAAACGTTATCTTAATAAACAACAAAACACCATATACGCTCTCACCAACGTTTCCTTAGTTACCAATTCTGATAATCTCCCTGTGTATATGGTTGCACAAATCCAAGATATCAGCGATCGCCATTACGCCCAAATGGAGTTAGAAAAAGCTAAACTAGCCGCAGAAGCAGCCAATCTCGCCAAAACTCAGTTTATAGCTGCTATTAGTCACGAATTACGCACCCCCATGAATGCTATCTTGGGTTTTACCCAATTACTCTTAAAAAAATCAACTCCTTCTACCACAGCACAATTAAAAGCTATTCTCGACAACGGAAATCATCTCCTCAGTCTGATTAATAATCTCTTAACCATTGCTCAAATTGAAACAGGAAACTTTAATCTCAAGCTTAATCAAGTCAATCTCTGCGAATTACTTGCTCAATTGCACAATTCCTACGCTTTACAAGCTCAAGCCAAAGGTTTAGAATTGATTTGGTGTAATGAAACCGAAATCCCCTATTATATTGAAACAGACGAAGTTAAACTCAGACAAATTTTGATTAATATCCTCGATAATGCTCTTAAATTTACCCCCGAAGGCAAAATAGCCTTTACTGTAGCTCAAGAAAATGACCTCTTAGTCTTTAAAATAGCTGATACAGGCGCAGGAATTGCACCAGAAGAGATGCAACAACTCTTTCAACCCTTTAGTCAAACAAAAACAGGGAGAAACTCCCAACAAGGTACAGGATTAGGATTAGCAGTAACCCAACAATTGCTTGATTATCTCCAAGGGGAAATTATTGTCAACTCTCAAGAAAGCGTAGGAACTACATTTAGCGTCAAGCTACCTATTAATAAGCCTAGTACAGAAATACTCAAAAAAAATTGTTTAACTATAGAGAATGCAACTACTAGGAAACAAGAACAAAGTCTTGAGGAATTACCTACTATTTGGTTAAGGAAATTCCATCAAAGCATTCTTGAAGGAGACGTAGCCTTAATGCTAAAATTAGTCGAGCAAGTACGTGAGCAAAATGAGGCTTTAGCTGACTATCTTCATAACTTAATTCAATCTTTTAAACTGCGAGAGGTTTTATCTCTAATATCTAAATATGACCAACCAGAAAAGTAATATTCTTATCGTAGATGATACCCCAGATAACTTACGTTTATTAACAGATTTATTATCATCTAGAGGTTACAAAATTAGAATAGCACCAGACGGAGAATTTGCCTTAGATTCAGTTAAAGCTAATCCTCCAGATTTAATTTTACTAGATATTAGAATGCCTAATCTAGATGGTTATGAGGTTTGTCGTCGCTTAAAAGCTAATCCACAGACAGAGAAAATACCCGTAATCTTTTTAAGTGCGCTAGGTGAAGAAATAGATAAAACCAAAGCCTTTGCAGTAGGAGGAAGTGACTATATCACTAAACCATTTCAATTAGAAGAAGTTTTAGCCAGAATTAATCACCAATTAAAAATTCTTGATTTACAAACTAGTTTAGAACTCCAAAATCAGCAATTAAAAATAGCTGAAGCCAAGTATAGAAATATTTTTGAAAACGCTATTGAAGGTTTATTTCAATCTTCTTTAGATGGACGTTATTTAACAGTAAATCCAGCCATGGCTAGGATTTTAGGGTATCAATCCCCAGCAGAATTATTAGAAAATGTTAAGGATATTTCTAGTCAGATTTATGTAGAAAGAAACCGTTATCAAGAAATTAGAGATATTCTTCAAGAAAAAGAGCAAATTATCAGCTGTGAATCAACAGTGTATCGTCAAGATGGTCAAATAGTTTGGATTTCTGAAAATATTCGTCTAGTTAAAAATGAGTTAAACGAACCTATTTATTATGAGGGTAATTTACAAGATATAACAGAGCGTAAATGTTTAGAAATAGAGTTATTAGCTGCCAAAGAATTTGCCCAAACTACCTTAAAATCTATTGGTGACGGAGTAATAGTTACCGATACATCGGGATTTATCATCGATTGCAATCCTATAGCTGAACAACTAACAGGTTGGTTACTATCAGAAATCAAAGGCAAAAGAATTTCAGAAGTATTAATTTTAGTTAACGAATATGGTCAAGAAATTAGCGAAAACCCCTTAGATAAGGCTTTAAAGGAAAACCGTATTGTTGATTTAGCTAGTGGCACTATTTTAATCGGAAAAGAAGGGAAAGAATACCCAATTCAGGATTCAGCAGCCCCCATTAAGAATAATCAAGGAGAAATTATTGGAGGAGTAGTAGTTTTTTACGACGCCACAGAATCTTATAACCTAACGAGTCAATTATATTGGGAAGCCAATCACGATTTTTTAACAGGATTATATAATAGAAGAGCTTTTAAATATTATCTTTCCGAAGCTATTAACACTGCTTTTGATAATTATCTTTTCCATATCTTATGTTATTTTGATTTAGATAAGTTTAAATTTGTTAATGATAGTTGTGGTCATGAAATAGGCGATCATCTCCTTAATCAAATCACCAGATTATTAAGTGATAAAATCAGACCTAATGATGTTTTAGCTAGGCTAGGAGGAGATGAATTTGGACTACTACTTTATCAAACCAGCTTAATCAAAGGGATAGAAATAGCCAATTCTTTACGAGAAGCTATACTCAATTTTCGCTTTATTTGGCAAGGTCAAATTTTTAACCTAGGAGTGAGCATTGGTTTAGTGATTATTGACGATAGTGAAAACGATTTAGGAGAAATAATGCGTCGTGCAGATAAAGCCTGCTACAACGCCAAAAAACGTGGAGGTAATTCAATTTCTATCTATCAAAACCAAGAACAATAGCACTAATCTACCAATATATGGGTATGATTGAGCCAAGGTCTGTTATTTAATGTAGCTAGATGAACTCTATTACCTGGTGCATCTGGATAAGAATCAAAGAAGAGATTACCAGTACCTTGGTCATAGAGAAAACTTCCTCGTGCAAGAGGAGTACTGGTATTGCCTAGTCTAAACCGATTAGCAGGTAAAGTACCATAATCTAACTTAGTTCTCCATGCTTCAGGACCGCTGAAAGTATTTCGTGACACAACAATTAAATCTTCTTTAGTATTAAAATCAGTAATTCTATCTACTCCACCATCTCTAGGATTTTGGAAAACAAAGCGATCTCTTCCAGGACCACCAGTTAAAATATTATTACCAGGTCCACCAATCAAGCTATCATCTCCTGCACCTCCATCTAGAGTATCGTTACCTGTTCCCCCAATTAGGGTATCATTACCGTTTTCACCGCGCAGTAAATCATTACCAGAACTCCCGTGAAGATAATCATTACCATTACCGCCATTGAGAGTATCGTTTCCTGCTCCTCCATTAAGGAAATCATTACCATCTAAGCCATTGAGAACATCATTGCCACCATTGCCAATCAAAGTATCATCAAATTGAGTCCCATTAATGTTGTCATTACCATTAGTACCAACTCTAAAACTGTTTTGCAGTACAGGGTTAGGATTTCCTGACTCTACAACTTGAATAATTTGGTTAGCAGGTACATTACGTAAAGTTTGCTGAGCACCACGAGGCCAGACAATTTTAATTTCTCTAGCTACATTATGTTGATTCAAACCAAAGTGTATTCGCGAAGAGTGTTGACCAAATCCTGTATAGGGATGTAATTCTCGATATTGGGTTCTACCATCAGGAGTGGTTAAATAAACCTTAGCACCTATGGCATCACGGTTAGACATTCTACCTTCTAAATCAATCTGTAACCATCTATTGTTATTACCTTGATTAGCGAATAAATAAGATGGAGTAAACTGCCTGGAATTTCTTCTCTCTTCTAGTAGTACTTGAGTAGTAAAAATATCCATAAACCCATTCACATCATAATCAGCAGTAAATACCCTCTGAATACCTCCAGATCCAGTGTAGCCAGTAGGAAGACCAGGAAGCCATGTTTGCTCACTTCTATTCGGATTAGCTCCTGCACTTCCAGGAACTCTTTGAAAAGTCCCATTACCTCTATTTCTCAATAAAATGCTATTGCCAGTACGACGACGATTATTAACTCTGTCAATTTCCCAAGTTGTGATAAAAATGTCGAGATGTCCATCATTATCAAAGTCAGCGACAGCTAACCCATTACCATAGATAGGTTGAGCTAATCCCGCTTCTTCAGCTCGATCTACATAACGACGAGTGGTAGGATCATAGGTTAATAGCATTGGTGATCCAGGATCAGAACCTACATTTTGGGGAATGATTAAAATTTCTGGATTTAAATCGCCAGTAAAATCAGCAATAGCGATATCAGCAATTATTAGTCTTCCACGTATATCTAACTCTAAAGGTAGGGCATCAAGTTGTTTGGCAAATCGATTACCCCCTATTGAGCTATAGGCTGTTACTCTTTCTCTATAACCTTCAGAAAAAATTAAATTAAGTGCATTATCAAATGCTAAATCGGCGGGATGAACCGTAGCTGAGTAAGTTGGTTGTCCGAGAAAATTTACTTCTTGTCTAAAAGTTTGATTAGGTTGTTGTACAAATAAAGCAGTTTGATCTAAACCTCTTTCAGATAACTGTCTAACCAGAGGACTTTGGAAATAAGCACCTGTCATCTGCCAATTATTATGAATTAAATCTAAGCGCCCATTCCTGTTGACATCAACCCAAGTTACACCTCTCCCTCTCAAACCATGGCTATTTCTGGGGTCATTTCTATTACCGATAACCCCATCTACTCCTAACTGTCGGGATCTTTCTACTAGTCTTCCATTCTCATTAACGTGAAAAGCGCTAGCAGTAGGACCACCTGAGTTATAAGCTACATCTTGATCGCCATCATTATCAAAATCAGCCCAAGCCATTCCATGATTATCGGTGCGAAGTTGATTATAATCAGATTGAACTATGGGAGCAACGTCTCTAAAAGTACCATCTCCTTGGTTAAGGTATATTGCTAGCTGATTAACTCCTGGTTGTATCCAGTGGGGTGCATCTACTAAATCTGGTAAACCATCGTTATTAAAGTCTATCCAACTTGCTGCATAAGTATAGCCTCTACCTGGAGTCCAGGTAATTCCTGCTGGTCTTGTTTGATTGACAAATCTCATAGTATTATTTGTTACATAAAAAATACGTTAAGCTTAATATAACATAAAAAATCGCTAAAATCCAATCTGATTAAAAATAATTAGTATCCCCAAATTAAGTGTAATAATGTAAAGTGAAATGCTAACAACCATCTTAGTTTTATGAGTAATTCTGTCATACAAGCCTTTTTTTTAGGAAAAGCCCTAGCTGAAACTCTCGGTGAAAAAGTAGAAGAAACTGTAAGTAATACTTTAAGTGAGCTAGGTAAATTTGATGCCCAACAAAGAGAAAATCTGCGTCAGTTTACTAATGAAGTAATGGCTAAAGCAGAGAGAGAATGGAACGCCCAAGGTGTAGTAACCTCCACAACCTACTCAGAGTATTCTGAAGACGTACAAGAGACGATTGATGAACTCAGAGCAGATATAGCTCGTCTTAGAGCCGATTTGAAAAACTACAGTAATCAAAATCTGTAAAATTTACTTAACCTCAATCTACCCATAATATTTTAGTCAAGTGTCTGCTTTTTCTGAAAACTTTAACAATTCCTTTGCTTCTAGTTCTATGACATCTTTAACTCCGCTAGAAAAAGGGAAAAAAACTTATCGCTGGAATCAAGAAAATTATTCCCGTAACCGTCGTCGCTTTGATATCTGGGTGTTTGTTTTGACCCTATTGTTTAAATTATGGCGCAATAGCAAAAAATGGACCTATTTCGCAGAAGGTGGCTATAGTCCCGAAAAACTCAAGGCTCGTCAAAAAATCCAAGCCATCTGGATTAGAAAAACTATCTTAGAATTAGGACCTACTTTTATTAAAGTCGGTCAGCTATTTTCTACTCGGGCTGATTTATTCCCTACCGAGTATGTAGATGAACTTTCCAAGTTACAAGACCAAGTCCCTGCTTTTAGCTATGAGCAAGCTAGTGCCATTATTACCTCAGATTTAGGTAAATCTATCCCGCAATTATTTAGTAACTTTGACCCTACCCCCCTAGCTGCCGCTAGTTTAGGACAAGTACATAAAGCTCAATTACACAATGGAGAAGAGGTAGTAGTTAAAATTCAGCGACCAGGGTTGCAAAAACTGTTTACCATCGATTTAGCAATTCTTAAAAAAATTGCTCAATATTTCCAAAGTCACCCCCGTTGGGGAAAAGGAAGAGATTGGAATGGTATTTATGAAGAATGTTGTCGGATACTTTGGGAAGAAACAGATTATCTCAACGAAGGGCGTAACGCTGATACCTTTAGACGAAATTTTCGGGATAAAAGTTGGGTAAAAGTACCTAAAGTTTACTGGCGTTATACTTCCCCAAGAGTTTTAACCCTAGAATACCTTCCTGGGATTAAAATTAGTCACTATGAAGCCTTAGAAGCAGCAGGGTTAGATCGCAAGCGTCTAGCTCAATTAGGAGCTGAAGCTTATCTACAGCAATTACTCAATGATGGCTTTTTTCACGCTGATCCCCATCCAGGCAACCTCGCTGTGAGTACTAATGGTGCGCTAATTTTTTATGATTTTGGCATGATGGGACAAATTAAAAGCAATGTACGTGAACAATTGATGCAAACTTTGTTTGGTATTGCTGAAAAAAACGCCGATCGCGTGGTTCGTTCCTTAATTGATTTGGGTGCTTTAGCTCCGATAGGAGATATTGGACCTGTCAGACGTTCCATTCAGTTTATGCTGGATAACTTTATGGATAAACCCTTTGAAACTCAATCAGTAGCTTCTATTAGCGAGGATCTCTATGAGATAGCTTATGATCAACCCTTTCGCTTTCCTGCTACTTTTACTTTTGTGATGAGAGCTTTTTCTACTCTAGAAGGAGTGGGTAAAGGTTTAGATCCCGAATTTAATTTTATGGAGGTGGCGCAACCTTTTGCGTTAGATATTATGACCAATGCTAATGGGAAAAACGGTAATAGTTTAAGTAATACTATTTTCGATGAAATCGGCAGACAAGCAGCACAAGTAAGCAATACTGCTCTAGGTTTACCAGGGAAAATAGAAGATACCATCGAAAAACTCGAACGTGGTGACGTATTAGTGAGAGTTCGTTCCCAAGAAAGCGATCGCCTGTTACGTCGTTTAGGTATGATTCAATTGAGTAATAACTATACGATCTTAACTAGCGCTTTTCTTTTAGCTGCTACTATTCTCTTAGTCAATGGATATGTGAAAATAGCAATAGCGGCGATCTTAATAGCGATAGTACCAGCTTTTGCTTTATTCCGTTTACTTAGACGGATCGACCGCTTAGATCGTATGTTCCAGTAAAAAAGAGAAAAGCTTATGAAACTTAGTTTCACGGGGAAATCAGACCCTGGACTTGTGCGCTCAGTGAATCAGGATAGTTATTATATTGACGATCCTGAGGGGCGCTTTTTTATAGTAGCTGATGGAATGGGAGGACACGCGGGAGGACAAGAAGCGAGTACCATCGCCATTGAAACTATACACACTTACCTAGAAGAACATTGGGACTCCTCCATTTCTACGGATACTTTGTTGACAGAAGCGATAGACGCGGCTAATCAAAGTATCCTACAGGATCAATCTAAACATCCTGAAAGAGGAGACATGGGAACTACTTTAGTACTTATAGTCTTCCGCGGTGATCAAACTTGGGTAGCTCATATTGGTGACTCTCGTCTCTATCGCTTACGCGCTTCTAGTTTAGAACAGTTGACAGAAGACCATACCTGGGTAGCTAAAGCTATTAAAGCAGGAGATTTAACTAAAGAAGAGGCAAAAACCCACCCCTGGCGTCACGTTTTGTCTCAATGTCTGGGTCGTAGAGATATCTGTCAAATCGATATTGAACCCCTAGAGGTACAAATAGGCGATCGCTTTTTAATCTGTAGTGATGGTTTAACCGAAGAAGTTCCCGATGAGTTAATTGGTAAATTACTAACCCAGAGTTTACCAGAAGCTGCCGAAATGCTCGTTCATGAGGCTAAAAAAGCTGGGGGTTCAGATAATATTACTATCGTTCTCGTTGAAGCTGGTGATTGAATCATGGATAAAGTGATTCCCATTCTTTCTGCTGAAGAAATTCGTCGCACTATTACTCGTCTCGCATCTGAAGTAGTAGAGAAGTCAGGTGATCTCTCCAACCTAGTTTTACTAGGTATTTATACTCGGGGAGTTCCCCTTGCTCAACTACTAGCTCAGCAAATTCGCACTTTAGAACAGGTAGATGTAGCCGTAGGTGCACTAGATATCACTTTTTATCGCGATGATTTAGACCAAATCGCCCTGAGAACACCAGCTAAAACTGATATTCCCTTTGATTTGACTCATAAACAAGTGGTTTTAGTCGATGACGTCATCTATAAAGGGCGAACTATTCGAGCTGCTCTTAACGCAGTTACAGAATATGGTCGCCCCTCGGTGATTCGTCTTCTCGTCTTAGTAGATAGAGGACATCGTGAAGTGCCTATTCATCCTGATTTTACAGGTAAAATGTTGCCAACGGCTACCGAAGAAAAGGTTAAAGTCTATCTAGAGGATATTGATGGTAAAGATGCAGTAGAGTTAATCAAAGCCGTTTGACTTTAAGGGAATAGGCAATAAATAGGAAAGGAAGAAGGTGTAAAGGAAAAAGTTTATTATCATCAATTAACAGGACATGATCTAATCAGTGGCTTGAAATAGGATTTTAATCGTAACTAATTAATCGGACATGAGAGAATAACTCCGAACTCTTTACACTATCGTTGCTGCTCTTTGCGCTACCCCTTTCCTCCCGAACTCCGAACTCGTTAAGTCTCCTAAACCCTAACCCCGAACTCACCTAAATTAGTATAAAATTAAATAAAAATACTCCTAAATTTTTTCAATTGAATCGAAACAATGGATAATCCCTCATTACGTAGAGAGCCTCGTTATGAACCTGCTAATGTAATACCCTTGAAAGATGATTCAGGGTTATTAGATTGGTTAAAACAAACTGGACGTCTCAAATATAGAGAACAAATCAAAGATATCGAACCAGAATTGCTCGAACAAGACGAAGAAATAGCAGAATTAATCGACGTAGAAGATTATGCTGATGATTTTGAAACTGATGCAGAGAATTTAGAAGAGATAGAAGATTAAGATTAGTGAAAGGGTTGACACTACTTATTCTCTTGGTTTTAGGGTTAAGTTTAATGGTAATAGGGTTTTCCCTAACCAGGTTAACCCCAATAACTGCTATTTATGCTCTGGTAATTAGTACTATAGTCAGTGGTGCTATCGGTTATCTAGTTGTTCCTCTATTGCGCAGACTCAAAGCAGGACAAGTAATCAGAGAAGATGGTCCTCGAATACATCTACAAAAAGCGGGTACACCCACTATGGGGGGTATCTTTTTTGTACCAGTGGCGATCGCTGTTGCTTTACTGTTTGCGCCCTTTACTCCAGAATTAGTCGCTATT
This sequence comes from Gloeocapsa sp. DLM2.Bin57, assembly GCA_007693955.1. Lineage (NCBI taxonomy): Bacteria > Bacillati > Cyanobacteriota > Cyanophyceae > Chroococcidiopsidales > Chroococcidiopsidaceae > Gloeocapsa > Gloeocapsa sp. DLM2.Bin57. The sequence continues at coordinate 1,749 of RECR01000062.1, read as the reverse complement.
TCTTTAGTGACTTTTGCTTATGGATTGGTGGGATGGTTAGACGATTGGCAAATCTTGCGACAGAAGTCTAATAAAGGTATCTCACCCCAACAAAAATTAGCACTGCAAATAGCCATAGCCGTAATTTTCTGCATCTGGTTAGGTATTAGTCAACCAGAGAGTATAACCAATATATCTCTACCTGCTAAAATTAGCTTATCTTTAGGTATCTGGTTTTGGCCTTTAGCAGTATTTGTGATGGTAGCAGAAAGCAACGCTACTAACCTCACTGATGGTGTAGATGGTTTAGCCGCGGGAACTAGTGCGATCGCTTTTTGCACTTTAGGTTTAATCATTACCCCAACTCATCCCCATCTGAGTATTTTTGCTCTGAGTTTTACTGGTGCTTGTTTAGGATTTCTCCTTCATAACCACCATAAGGCTAGAGTATTTATGGGGGATACTGGATCATTAGCTTTAGGGGGTAGTTTAGCTGCTTTAGGATTATTAACTAATCAACTTTGGGCTTTATTAATAGTTAGTGGAATTTTCTTGTTAGAATCCCTCTCAGTCATCGCTCAAGTAAGTTATTATAAGGCTACCAAAGGACCCTCTGGTATAGGTAAACGTCTCTTTAAAATGGCCCCACTACACCATCATTTAGAATTAAGTGGTTGGCAAGAAACCCAAGTTGTCGGTTTTTTGTACTTAATTAATTTTGGTCTAGGCTTAATACTGTTAATTTTTTAGTGAAGCTAGGGCGATCACTTTTTTGAGGAATAAAATAGTCTCTATATTTACAAAATAATCTTATCGTAACTTAAACGAGATAACTTATGGACTGGAGTTTAGACTAAATCGCGAAAAAGAGGGGATTGGGGGATGTCAAATTTTGTGAGCTCAAAAAAGTAGTAAAAAGGGAGAAAATATAAAAAGCCTCCCTAATTTTTTCTACTACTATGAATTCTAACATAAATCGACTTCAAAAATTTAGAAATGATACCTATAATTTACTGGGGTTTGCCTTCATATTCTACTTATGATTTAATGGATGCAGTTTTAACCACAAGAACAGCTTATTCTTTGGCTGATTTTTCTCTTTCCCCGTTATTTAGAAGACAATGGCCTTCTACCTACGAATCTCTACAAGATTGTCGTCCAAACCCTTCTCAATTAATGAAAAGATACATCAAAGACATTCCCCTTTGGATTCATCATATGTTACTCTAGCTATAGATCATACAGCCAATACTAGATTAGATTCTTCTACCTTGAAAGACCGAGGCTATCATTACTCCCCATTAAACTTTCAAAAAGTAATTGAAGGATATAGTTATAGTAGCATAGTCTGGATACCTGAAGACCAAGGAAGTTGGGCTTTACCTCTAAGACATGAAAGAATTAGTACTTTAATGAAGCGTCAAAAAGCGCGATAATCAACTGTAGGGTGCGTTACTTAACGCACCTTATTAATCCTAGATTGGGAGCGTGTCAAGGATTCATTCATTTAAATTTGTTAGGATAGAAAGGATAAGAATTCGCAAGAAAGGTAAGTCTTGTTTTGCTGTATTCCAAAGAACATCGGCTCTTTCGGCATTATTGGGAAAAGTGTCTTAAAAGATATATTTTCTTCTACGTTGCCTGTTGCCTGTTGCCTGTTCCCTATAACCAATAACTTTTACTTATCACCATAGATACGGAAGAGCCTATCTTTTAACCCACATTCAGCAGCCCCATAGATAAAATATAAAAGAAGTATAAAGCCAAAGA